>JAYWIE010000283.1:0-3222 GCA_043789155.1 Rubricoccaceae bacterium
GTCCGCGCCGGCGGGGGCGTAGGTCGTGTAGACGAGCTCGCGGTCGGGGTCCGACGCGCGGCGGAAGGTGCACGTCGCGATGCGGCCCGCCGCGGGGCAGGCCGCCGCGCGGAAGGTCGCACCGGGGGCGCTCGCGCAGTTGGCGGCGGCCGTAGCCGGCGTCCACGCCGGGCCGGTGTAGGCGAAGCAGTAGCCCTCGGCCGGGCGGACGTCGCAGCTGGCGGTCGGCGCGTCGAGGCCGGGCTCGCGAACCGCAGGCCGGGCGGGCGGCGCGGCCGGGCGGGGGGTGGACGCGGAGGGACGGCCTGGCGGCGACGCGGTGGGCGACGACGGCAGCGGCGCAGGCGGCGGCGCGGCGCGTGGCGGAGCGACGGTGTCGAAGACCATCGCGGCCGGGTCCACGGGCGACGGCGCGGCTGCACGCCGCGTGGCACGCGGGGGCGCGAGCGGCAGCGCGGCCCCTCGGTGGGCGTCGGCGGGCCGGACGTCCGCGGCCCGGGCGGGCGGCGGGGCGGCGTCGCGCCCGCAGCCGCACGCGGCGAGGAGGAGGAAGACGGCCGGGCGGACGCGCGCCGCGGTCAGAGAGGGCGTCATCCCAGAGTCTACGCCGGGGGCGCGGGGCGGGCGAGTGCCCCCGACGTGCCCTGGCGTCGCGCCCAGGCTTCATGCGCCGCGGACGAGGCGGGCGATGACGTCCTCGGCCGAGACGCCCTCGGCCTCGGCGGCGTAGTTGGTCACGATGCGGTGCCGCAGCACGGGCAGCGCCGCCCGGTCGACGTCGTCGGCCGTCGGCGTGAGGCGGCCGTCGAGCAGGGCGAGCGCCTTGCCGGCGAGCACGAGCACCTGGCTCGCGCGCGGGCCGGCCCCGTACGAGAGCCACTCCGAGACGAAGGCCGGCGCGCCCGCCCGGCCCGGCCGCGTCGCCGCGGCGAGGCGGACGGCGTGCTCGACGACCGAGTCCGCGACGGGCGCGTTGCGGACGAGCTGCTGGTACGCCACGAGGTCCGCGCCCGTCAGGACGGGCCGGATGGGCTCGGGCTCGGCCCCGGTCGTCTGGCGCACGATGGCGACCTCGTCCGCGAAGGGCGGGTAGTCGAGGACGAGCGTGAACATGAAGCGGTCGAGCTGCGCCTCGGGCAGCGGGTAGGTGCCCTCCTGCTCGATCGGGTTCTGGGTCGCGAGGACGAAGAACGGGCGCGGCAGCTCGAGCGGTCGGCCCTGCGCCGTCACGTGGCCCTCCTGCATCGCCTCCAGGAGCGCGGCCTGCGTCTTGGGCGGCGTCCGGTTGATCTCGTCCGCGAGGACGACGTTGGCGAAGAGCGGGCCCTCCACGAAGCGGAAGCGCCGGCGGCCGGTCTGCGGGTCCTCCTCGATGATCTCGGTCCCGGTGATGTCGCCCGGCATGAGGTCCGGCGTGAACTGGATGCGGCTGAACGAGAGGTCCAGCGCCGACGCGAGCGAGCGGATGAGCAGCGTCTTGGCCAGCCCCGGCACGCCAACGAGCAGGGCGTGGCCGCGCGCGAGCAGCGTCACCAGCAGCCCCTCGACGGCCTCGTCCTGCCCGACGACCTGCCGGGCGATCTCAGCGCGGAGGCGGCGCGCCGTCTCGGCGAGCTGCGCCGCGGCGTCGGGGTGCGTCGGGTCGACGGGCATGCGGTCGGGGATACGGGATGCGTAGAAGATCGGACACCGGGCAGAGCCGGAGCAGTGCCCCGATCTAACCGGACCGCATCCCCGGTGTCACAGGACGTGTGCAGTCATGCACGACCCTTGCCGCCGTCATTCCCGCGAAGGCGGGAATCCAGAGTCAACGGACAGGTCTACGATCTGCACTCTAGGTTTCCCGCGTGCGCGGGAATAACGATTTTAATGGCGTTTGAGCCGATTCTAATTCAACTAAGTGTCTCCTGTGTCGTCCCGAAGCGAGTTCAGAATCTGTTTGGCGAAGGGGGGATCGGCCTTACCGCCCCCCCGCGGGGGGCCGCCCGTAGGGCGGGGGGGCGGTTTTCGGTCCGTTGAGGGAACCGCCCCCCGCTCGCTTCGCACGCCGCCCCCCGCGGGGGGGCCGTTAAAGCCGTGCTGGCCTTCGCAAAACAGCTTCTCAGAGTGACACCGGGGGTGCGGCCCGGGTGGAGACAGGGGGAGACGCTGTCTCGTGACGTCCACGCCGAGATCGACGGGCTAGCGGCTGGACGTCTGGGGCGGCGCGGCGACGTACCGGTCCGTGGCCCGGATGTCGATGTAGGTCGAGCGGCGCAGGCTGTCGACCCACTCGCGGAGCGTGCGCTGGCGCTTTTCCTGGAGCGCGTACTCGGCGAGCAGCGTGTAGTCGTCGGCGAGCGAGAGCGTGTGCGCGGGCGTCCGCTTCTGGAGCAGCACGAAGTGGAGCACGGGCGTGCTGGCGGCGTCGAGCAGCGTGACCGGGGCGACGCCCGAGACCTCGCCGACCGTCATCGTGTCCACGGACGCCTTCCAGAGCGCGCCGAGGGCGTCGAGGCGGAGGTCGCGCTCGCCCGTCTGCGGGTCCGAGACGAAGCCGCCGCGGGCCGCCGAGAGCGGGTCCTGCGAGTGGCGGCGCGCGATGGCCTCGAACGGCACGCGGCCGGCCACGACCGAGTCGCGGAGGGCCGTCAGGAGCGCGCGCGCGGCGCTCTCGTCGAGCACCTGGCGCGAGACCGGCGTGAGCACGTGCGCGAACGAGACGCGGTCGCCGGTGCGGGCGTTGAGGCGGATGATGTGGTAGCCGAAGCCGGTCTCGACGACCTGCGAGAGGCCGCCGGGCTCGAGCGCGGCCGTGGCCGCGGCGAACGTCGGGTCGAGGTCCGAGAGGCGGAAGTCGCGGTACGCGCCGCCGTTCTTCGTGCCGTCGCGGTTGGTGTTGCCGGGGTCCGTGGTGTAGCGGTTGGCGGCGTCGGTGATCGAGAGCTGGCCCGCGGCGACCGAGTCCCGGAGGGCGGCGGCGAAGGCGCGGGCCTCGGCGCGGGCCGCGACGTCGGGCTCGGGCGCGCGGACGACGTGCGCCACGCGGACGAGCTCGGGGATCTCGGGGCGCTGCGCGGCCGGGATGCGGTCGAACCACTCCTGCACCTCGCCCGGCGTCGTCGCGACGGCGCGCAGGCGGCGCGCGCGGTAGCGCTGCAGCAGGATGTCGTCGCGGACGTCGGCGCGGATGGACTCGCGGATGGCCGAGAGCGGCCGGCCGTAGGCCTCGACGAGCGCGGC
>JAYWIE010000284.1:0-3217 GCA_043789155.1 Rubricoccaceae bacterium
ACGGCGTCACCGGCACGGCGGCGTCGCCGCTCGCGCTCGCCGCCGGCGGGGCGACGGCCGGCGAGGGCGACCCGCTGCCGGCCGAGCTGGCCCTCGCGCGCGTGCGCCCGAACCCGTTCTCGGCCTCGGCGACGGTCGAGTTCGCGCTGCCGGCCGCGGCGCGCGTGCGCCTCTCGCTGTACGACGTGCTCGGCCGCGAGGTGGCGGTGGTCGCCGACGGCGACCGCCCGGCGGGCGTCCACGCCGTGCGCCTCGACGCGCGCGACCTCGCATCGGGGACGTACCTCGTCCGGCTCGTCGCCGGGGCGGACGTCCGCATCCAGCGCGTCACCGTGACCCGGTAGCGCGTCCCCGCCCGTCCCATGGCCCTGCTTCTCGCCCTGCTCCTCGCCGTGCCGGCCGCTGCGCCGGCTGCCGCCGGCCCGCCCGCGTGGCAGGCCCCGCCGCCGGGCGCGTTCCCGCAGGCGATGGCCGTCACGGGCGTCGTGCGCGTGGCCGGCGTCGAGCTGCGGTCGTCGTCGGACCGCGTCGCGGCGTTCGTCGGCGGCCAGATCCGCGGCGTCGCCGCGCCGACGCTCGTCGGCTCGCGCCGCGTGTTCTTCCTGAGCGTCGCCGGCGCGCCGGGCGACGCGGCCGTCACGTTCCGGGCCTACGACGCGCTCCGCGACCGCGTCGCGGACGTGCTCCCGGACCTCGCCTTCGACCCGGACCGGCCCGCCGGCACGGCCGTGACGCCGCTCGTGTGGACGCCCGCGACGGGCGAGCCGCCGGCGTGGACCGTGGACCCGGCCGCCTTCGAGGGCTCGATGGCGCTCACGGCCGCCCTCCGCGAGGGCGCGGCCGAGGTCGCGGAGCCGGGCACGCGCGTCGCCGCCTTCGCCGGCGGGCAGCTCCGCGGCTCGAGCGCGCTCGAGCCGGCGGGGGCCGCGGGCTGGCGCGTCCTGATGACCGTCTACGGCACGCCAGGCGAGACGGCGGCGCTCACCTTCCGGACCTACCGCCCGAGCGCCGCGCGCGTGCTCGCGCTCGCCGGCACGGCCGCGCTCGACGTCGGCGGCAGCGCGGGGACGGTTGCCGCGCCCGTCGTGCTGACGCTGCCCCCGGGCGCGACGCTCACCGGCGTCGGCGGCTGGCGCATGCTCGCCCCGCCGGGCTCCGACGCCGCGCTCGGCGCGCTTCTCGCGCCGCTCTGGACGCAGGGCTTCCCCGACGCCGACGTCGCCGCCGGCGCGCCCAACGTGTTCCGCTACGCCGAGGCGACGGGCACCTACGTGCCGCCCGCGCAGGGCGAAACGTGGGGGCGCGGCACAGGCCGCTTCGTCTACGTCTACGCCGACGACGACCCGCGGACGCCCGTCGTCGACGGCGGATTCCCGAAGACGCTGCCGTCGACCGGCGTCGGCGCGCCGGGGGCGTTCACGTTCGCGGTCACGCGCACGACCGGCAGCGCCGAGGGCCTCGGCCCCGGCTGGAACCTGCTCGGCAACCCCTTCGACGCCGCCGCGGACTGGGACGTCGGGTGGACGCGGACGGCCGTCGCGGGCAGCGTCTACGTCTGGGACCCGAACTACTTCGGCGGCGGCTACCGCGTCTGGAACGGGACCGTCGGCTCGCTCGCCGGCGGCGTCATCCCGGCCGGCAACGCCTTCTGGGCGCAGGCGACCGGCCCCGCGCCCGCGCTGAGCGTCACCGAGGCGGCCCGCACCGCCAGCGTGCCCGTCGCCGGGCGGCCCATCGCCGGGCGGCCCGCCGCGGCGACGGTCCGCCTGCTGCTGACGTCGAGCGAGCGGCCCGGCCTCGGGGCCGAGGCCTTCGTCTCGTTCCAGCCCGAGGCCTCCGCCGGCCCGGACGACCTCGACGCGCGCATGCTCACGCCGCTCGTGCCGGACTACCTCGCGCTGGGCATCGCGTCGGAGAACGGGCTGCTCACCATCGACGCGCGGCCGCCCGCGCCGGCCGTCCTGAACGTCGCCGTGGCCGCGGTCGCCGGCGGCGCGGCCCGCGCCGAGACGCTCCGGATCTCGTGGCCCGACCTCGACCTGCCGCCGGGGCTCGGGGCCGTCCTGCTCGACCTCGAGACGGGGGCCACGACGGACCTCGAGCGCGCGGCCGACTACGCGTTCACGCTCGCGCTGCCGCCCGCCGCGCCGCCCGCTGCGCCGCGCCTGCGCCTCACGCTAGCGCCGGCCGTGCCGACGGCGGCCCCGGACGACGCCTCGGACGCGACCGCGCTCGCGCCGCCGCAGCCCAACCCGGCCCGCACGTCGGCGACGGTGACGTTCACGCTGGCCCGCGCGGGCGCGGTCCGCGTCGTCCTGCTCGACGCGCTCGGCCGCGAGGCCGCGGTCGTCGCTGACGGCCTGCTCGGAGCCGGGCGGCACACGGCGGCCGTGCCGGTGGCGCGGCTCGCCGCCGGCGTCTACCTCGTCCGGCTCGACGCCGCGGGCGAGCGCCGGGTGCGGCGCATGGCCGTGGCGCGGTAGGGCACGGGTAAAATCGGGGGAAGCGGGCGCGCGGCGGCAACACGCGGCACGGCGGCCGGGTTGGGCCTGTTTCTCAGACTCACCGCCGATGTCCCTGACGTCCAAGGTCCTCGGACCGCTCCTCGCCCTCGCCCTCAGCGGATGCGCCATGCAGCGCGCCGCCGCGCCCGCGACCTCCGCCGCCGTGACGGCGACGTCCGCGCCTGCGGCCGAGACGCCCTACGACGCGGCACGCGACTCGCTGCGCTACCCCGGCGAGACGCACCTCCGCAACGTCCGCCAGCTGACCTTCGGCGGCAACAACGCCGAGGCGTACTGGAGCACGGACAGCCGCCAGCTCATCTTCCAGTCCGACTGGGCCGCGCTCAACCCGCAGGGCTGCGACCAGCAGTACGTCATGAACGCCGACGGCTCGGCGCTGCCCGGCGGCCTCTCCGGCGGGCCCGCCGTCGGACGGTACGCGCTCGCCTCGACCGGCCAGGGCCGGACGACCTGCGGCTACTTCCTGCCCGCGACCGGCCCCCACGCCGGGCGCGTCCTCTACGCCTCGACGCACGCCGGCGACCGGTCGTGCCCGGCGTCTAAGGCCGGCACGTCGGGCCGCTACGTCTGGGACATCTTCCCGACGTTCGACATCTACACCGCCACGCCCGACGGCCAGGACGTCCGCCCGCTCGTCCAGAGCCCCGGCTACGACGCCGAGGGGACCGTCAGCCCGGACGGCCGCTTCATGA
>JAYWIE010000285.1:0-3217 GCA_043789155.1 Rubricoccaceae bacterium
CCCCCGCCGCCGCGTTTCGGGCAGGGCGGCTTAAGTGGATGAGGCAGCCGCCGATACAACGCGCGCCCGCTTTGCGCACCCCCGCCTCCAGAGGCACACCTGCCCCGGTCTTCATGCTCCGCTTCCTCCTCGCCCTCGCAGCTCTCGGCACGGCTTCGGCCGCCTCGGCGCAGATCGCGACCTACACGTTCGAGAACACCCGCGCCGCGGCGACCGTCGCGGCCGGCGCGACGGCCTCCACGGCCGTCTACGGGCCGGGCCTGAACACGGCGACGTTCGTCGCAGGCCAGAGCGGGCTGGCCACGAGCGCGGCCGGCTTCGAGTCTGCCGGCAGCCTCAACACGGCCGTCCGCAGCGACTACCTCGACGTCACCGTCACGGCCGGCTCCGGCAAGGTGCTCATGCCGGGCCTGTTCACGTTCGCCGTCAAGTCCGGCGTGAACGGCCCGACGCGGCTCGACGTGCGGACGAGCGCGGACGGCTTCGCGGCCAGCGTCGGCACGCTCACCAACCCAACGGCTGGGGCGGCGACGTTCACGCCGTACTCGGTCGACCTCTCGGCCGCAACCTACCAGAACCGGCCGACGCTGAGCGTCCGCATCTACGCCTACAAGAGCAGCGGCTCGGCCGGCACGTTCGCCATCGACGACGTCAGCGTGGGCGGGACGGTCGTGACGCCGGCGACGGAGGTCGCGACGCTCGTCTTCGCCCCGACGAGCGGGCAGGTGATCGAGGGCGGCACCACGACGCTGACGGTCCAGCTCGGCATCATCAACGACACCACCCCGGCCGGCCTCAACGCGGCCGTCTCGGCGACCGTCGCCTTCGACGCGGCCAACAGCACGGCCGCCGCAGCCGACATCGCCGCGTTCACGGGCACGGTGAGCTTCCCCGCCGGCTCGCTCAACGGGGCCACGCGCACGGTCTCCGTCCCGACCGTGGACGACACGGTCTTCGAGGGGACCGAGAACGCGCTGTTCACCATCACCTCCGTCACGGGCGCGAGCGCCTCGGGCTCGTTCTCGCTCAACATCACCGACAACGACCCGGCCCCGGCCATCGCCGTCGTCGAGGTCGACCCGACGAGCGCGTCGGCCGAGTTCGCCGAGCTGCTCGGGCCGGCCGGGACCTCGCTGACGCCGTTCGTGCTCGTCTTCTACGACGCCGCCACGAGCGCGTCCTACCGGACCGTCAGCCTCAGCGGCCTCGTGCTCGACGCCGGCGGCCGCCTCGTGGTCGGCAACGCCGGCGTCGCCGGCGTCGCGGCCGGCGTGCAGACGCTCCCGGCCGCCAGCATCACCGACGCGCGCGGGGCCGTCGTGCTGTACCAGGACGTCGCCGCCACCTTCCCCGACGGAACCGTCGGGACGGGCGTCAACCTCGTCTCGGGCCTCGCCTACGGGCAGCTCGGCACGACCGACCGCGCCTTCCTCGACCTGCTCGGCCTGTTCGTGCAGCACGCCGAGGGCTACGAGGACGCCGCCGGCACGATGTCGCTCGCGCGCCTCGCGACCGCCACCGGCTCGACGCGTCTCGCGTACGCCGTCGCGCCGACGCCGAACGCGGCCAACCCGGCCACGGTCACCGTGGACCGCACGGCCGACGTCGCCGTCCGTGACGGCTACCGCCTCTTCTCGGCCCCGCTGCTCAAGCCCGGCGGGGCCGAGCGCTTCAACGTCCACGACCTCGCGCTGATCAACCTCGTGCAGCGCGTCGCCGGCGGCACTGACGCCGGCGGGGTCTTCCCGCAGCAGTACCCCACGGCCCCCGGCCCGAACCTCTACCTCGGCTACACCGGCACGGCGTACACGCCGGCCGTGACCGCGGCCGACGACCTCGTGCCCGGCGCGGGCTTCTTCTGGCGGCTGTACAACCTCGACCGCGTGCCGGCCGCGACGGGCCCCTTCGGCCCGGGCTCGAGCGTGAGCTACGCGATCGGCAACCCGAGCTTCCGCCTCCGCCTGACGGGCGTCCCGCTGGACAACCCGTCCGCGACGACGACCGACGTCGCGTTCGCGCAGTCGGCCGACGGCTTCTACATGGTCGGCAACCCGTTCGCGTACCCGCTCCAGCTCTCGGGCATCTCGACGTCCTCGGGCAGCTTCCAGACGACGTTCCAGGCCTTCAACGGCACGAGCTACGTGCCCGTGCTCGCCGGCTCCGGGACGGTCATCGCGCCGTGGCAGGGCCTCTTCGCTGAGGCCTCGGCGAGCCCGCCGACGGGCACCTTCCAGGTCCGCTACGACGCGCGGACCGTCCTGCCGGCCGCGCGCAGCACCGTCCTCGTCGGCCGCGGCACGGCCGCCGCCGCCGACGCCGACGCCCGCATCGACCTCGCCCTCTCCGGCACGACGGCGGCGGGCGTGGCCGTCGAGGACCTCGCGGCCATCCTGCGCCTGAGCGCGGACGGCACGGACGGCTGGGACGCGGGCGACGCCTCCAAGCTCGCCCCGCCGACGGCCACCTACGCCCTCGTCGCCTTCGGCGGCACGCGCGGCGACGCCGCCGTGCGGCAGGCCGTCCGCTCGGCCCCCGTCGAGGGGGGAACCTTCCCGCTCGCGTTCACCACGACGGCCGCGGGCACGTTCTCGCTCTCGGCGGCCCGGCTCGGGCTGCCCGAGGGCTGGACGGCGACCGTCCGCGACCTCGCGACGGGCCGGATCGCCGACCTCGCCGACGGCTACACGTTCGACGCCGACGCGACCGACTGGACCGACCGCTTCGCGCTCGTGCTCGCCGCGCGCGGCGCGACGGCCGTGGAGGGCCCCGCCGCGGCCGCGGCCGAGCTCTCGGCCCCGTTCCCCAACCCGACGCGCAGCGCGACGCAGGCGACGCTGCGCCTGGCCGCGCCCGAGTCCGTCCGCGCCGACGTCTACGACGCGCTCGGCCGGCACGTCGAGACGCTCTACGCCGGCGAGACCGACTCGGTGACGCTGACCTTCGACGCGTCCCGCGTCGCACCGGGGGTGTACGTGCTGCGGGTCCAGGGCACCACGTTCGCCGAGACGCGCCGCCTGACGGTCGTCCGGTGACCCGGCCGCTCACCACCCCCACCCCGATGACGCGCTCTCTTCTCGCTGCCGGCCTCGTGCTCTCCGCGCCGCTGGCCGCCGCCGCCGCCCCGGGCACCGCCGCCCCCGGCTCGGACCTCGACCGCCTCTCGGGCACGCAGGCCGTGCTGCCGCAGGCCGCGCCGGACGCGCCTGCGCCGGACGCG
>JAYWIE010000286.1:0-3214 GCA_043789155.1 Rubricoccaceae bacterium
GAGACCGGCCACCTCCCCGACGCCGCGGACTCGACCGACGCCGCGCTCCTGCCGTTCACGCTCGCCGTCGCCCGGGGCGCGCTCCGCGACCGCTACGGACCCGAGCCCGCCGCGTGGCAGTGGGGCGCGGCGCAGGCGCGCGCCCGCACGCCCGTCCTCGGCACGCTCCGCGGCACGCCCGGCCGCCGCTACGCCGACGCCGAGGCGGGCCCCGGCGGCCATCCGACCGCCCTCCGTCCCGGCCCCGCCCGCCTCGCCAGCGACGTCCCGCCCGACACGTCCGCTCGTCCGACGCCCGCGGCTGGGACGGCGCTCGCGGCTGGCGTCGCCCGCCTCCGCGCCCGCCCGCGCCGCCCGGTCGCCGCGCCCTCGGCCGGACCGGCCGTGTGGTCGGCCTGGACCGCGTTAGGCCGTCCCGTTCTGTTCGTTCGCGGCCCTGAGCGCGTTCGCGCGTCGTTCGAGCCCGTTGAAGCCGCAACCGACCGTCCGGGCGTGACCGTTGGTATTGATGCCGCGACGCCGCTCCCGGCCCGACGCCTCGCCCTCCGATCCTCTTCTCGATGACCGCTTCCCCGGATATTTTCGTTGGCCTCGACGCTGGCGGCACCAAGACGGCCGTCGTCGCGCAGGCCGGAGGCTCCGCCCACCGCTTCGTCGGGCCGGGCGCGCACGCCCTTCGCGACGGGGCCGAGGGCGCGGCCGAGACGCTCGCGGCGCTCGTCGGGCAGGCGCGCGAGGCGCTCGGCGGAGCCGCCATCGGCGGCGTCGGCGTGGGGCTGGCCGGAGCCGGGCGGGAGCCCGAGCAGGCGGCCGTCGCCGACGCCCTCCGCGGCCGCCTGGGCAATGTCCGCGTCGCCGTGACCCACGACGCCGACGTCGCGTTCGAGGCCGTCTGGGGCGCGGGCTCGGGGGCCGTCCTGCTCGTCGGGACGGGCTCGCTGGTCTACGCCCGCACGACGTCCGGGGCGGCGCTGCGCGCCGGCGGCTGGGGCCTCGCCCTCGGCGACGACGGCTCGGGCGCGGCGCTCGGGCGGCTCGCGCTGCGCGCGGCGCTCGCCGCCCACGACGGCGGTCCGCCGACGGCCCTCGCGGAGATGGCCGCCGAGGACGGCCTCGCCACGCCCGCCGACCTCATCGCGGCCGCGCACGCCGGCTCGCTCGCCGCCTTCGCGCCGCTCCTGCTGCGCGCCGCCGCCGCCGACGACTGGGCCGCCACGACGATCCTCGCGCGCGAGACGAACGCGCTCGCGCAGCAGGCCGGCTGGCTCGCGACGCGCGCCCAGGCGCTGCCGGCCGGCGAGGCCGTCACGCCGCGCCTCGCGACGGCCGGTGGCCTCACGGCCGAGCCCGTCTACCGCGCCGCGCTCGACGCCGCCCTCGCCCGCCACCTCCCCGGCTGGGCGCTCCGCACGTCGGACCACGCCGCGGCCGACGGAGCCCTCGCCCTCGCCAAGCGCCTCGCTACGGTGTGAACGGCTCTCCGCCGACGCCGCCGCCGCGCGCGTCTCCGACGTCCCGGATCACCGCAGCACGAGGTCGCCGTAGGTGACGACGCGCTCGAAGCCGTCCAGCACGACGAGCCGGGACGAGCCCGTCGCCCCAGTCGACGAGGCGGCGCTGGCGAAGAAGGTAAACGAGTAGACCGGGCCCGCCTCCGACGCAATAGGCTGGAGGTCGCCATTGGGCTCGCGGCGGAAGAGCGTGAACGCGCCGAGGCCCTCGTCGCCGTCGAGCAGAAGCGTGACGCGCTCGCCGGGCAGGGCCGGGTTGGGCAGCGGGACTGTGAGGACCGACGCGCCGGCCCCGAAGATGGGCCCCGCGCGCCAGTCGTCCGGCGTGACGCCGTCCGACGTGCCGAAGAAGGCCGTGGCCTCGAAGGCGAGCTGCGCGTCCGAGGCGGCGCTGTCGCAGCCGGCGAGCAGGACGAGGGCGAGGGCGGCGAGGCGGGACGTCATCGGAGCGGGTGCGGTGGGCCGGGCAAACTCGGCACGGCCGCGCGCTCGTGCCCGCCCGCGCCACGTGTGTCCGCCGCGGCGCGCCCCGCTATCTTGCGGCATGGCCCTCGACGTCCGCTCCGGCGACCACCACCTGCTCCTAGCCCGCACCGCCGGCGGCGTCACGTCCGGCGGCGCGCCGCTCGACGTCCGCACGAGCGCGCTCGGGGCGCAGACGCGCCTCGTCGTCATCGGCGGCCGGCCCGTCGTGGCGACGGTCGAGCGCGACGGCAAGACGGCGCGCGTGACCATCGGCGGGCAGACGGTCGAGGTCGCCGTGCGGACCGAGACCGACCTGCTGCTCGAGCGCTTCGGGATGGACACCGCCGACGCCTCGGCCGAGCGCGAGGTGCGCGCGCCGATGCCGGGCCTGGTGCTGCGCGTGCTCGCGGCCCCGGGCGAGGCCGTCGCGGCGGGCCAGGGCGTCGTCGTGCTCGAGGCGATGAAGATGGAGAACGAGCTCAAAGCGCCTACGGCGGGCGTCGTCGCGGCCGTCCACGCTGCGCCCGGCGCGGCCGTCGCCAAGGGCGACCTGCTGGTCGAGATCGACCCGTGACGGTTCCCCACACGGCCGGCGGCGCGGACGGGCGGCCGGTGCTCGTCACCGGCGCGACCGGCCTCGTCGGCGCGGCCGTCGTGCGGCACCTGCTCGCCGCGGGCGTGGCCGTGCGCGTGCTCCGCCGCGCGACGTCGCGGCTGGACCTGCTCGGCAGCGCCCCGGTGGAGCACGCCCTCGGCGACGTGACCGAGCCCGAGTCGGTCCGCGAGGCCGTGCGCGGCGTGCAGGCCGTGTTCCACGTCGCCGGCGTCGTGAGCCTGGCCCCGTCGGCGCAGCGGCGCGTGTTCGCCGTCAACGCCGGCGGGGCCGCAAACGTCGTCGACGCGTGCCTCGCCGAGGGCGTGCCGTCGCTCGTGCACACGTCGAGCATTGCCGCGCTCGGGCGGCCCGAGGGCGAGTCCACGGGTGCGCCCGGGCCCGTCGTGCTCGACGAGACGTCGGAGTGGACGCGCTCCTCGCGCAACACGGCCTACGCCGAGAGCAAGCGCGCCGGCGAGCGCGAGGCGCTGCGCGGCGCGGCCGAGGGCCTCCGCGCCGTCGTCGTGAACCCCGCGCTCGTGTTCGGCCCCGGCCGCGCGGACGAGGGCACCGGGGCCGTCGTGGAGCGGCTGCGCACGGGGCGGCTGCCGGCCGCGCCGCCCGGCTCGACGGCCGTCGTGGA
>JAYWIE010000287.1:0-3212 GCA_043789155.1 Rubricoccaceae bacterium
ACGTGGACGAGCGGGATGCCCGCCTCGGCGCACGCCCGCGCGAGGTTCGCCGGCCCGCCGGCGTTGACGGCCTGCGCCGTCGCGGCGTCCGTCTCGGCCCGGTCGACGGCCGTGTAGGCCGCGGCGTTGACGACGGCGTCGACGCCGGCGACGGCCTGCCGGACGGCCGCGGCGTCGGTGACGTCGAGCGTCTGCACGTCGGTCGCGACGACGGTGTGGCCGCGCGCGGGGGCGAGCGCGAGGATCTCGCGGCCGACCTGGCCGTCGGCTCCGGTGAGGAGGATCGTCATCGCGAGCGGGGCGGGCGGAGCCGCAAGGTACCGGAGCGGGCCCGCGCTCAGCCGCGCCAGCGCTCAGCCGCGCCAGCGCGGCCACGCCGCGCCGACGGCCGCGCCGCGCCACGTCACGACGGGCGGGTTGAGCGTCGCGCCGGGATCGACGGCGAGGCGCGTGCCGTCCCACGCCGTCACGTGCCCGCCGGCCGCCTCGACGACGGCCTGCGCCGCGGCCGTGTCCCACGCGTTCGTCGGGCCCGTGCGCGGGTAGAGGTCCGCCGTGCCGTCGGCGACGAGGCAGAACTTGAGCGACGAGCCCATCGCGGCCGTCTGCACGTCGAGGCCGTCGGCCCGGATGCGGGCGAGGACGGCGTCGACGGCCGGGCCGGCGTGGCTGCGGCTCGCAACGACGACGACCGTCGAGGGGTCGCGGTTCGTCGTGCCACTGAGGGCTCGGCGCGCCTCGCCGGGCGTCTCGATCCACGCGCCGCCGGCCGAGCCGCCATACGTCACGGCTGAAACAGGCACGTGGACGACGCCCAGCACCGGAAACCCGCCGTCCACGAGCGCGACGTTGACCGTGAACTCGGTCCGCCCGGCGACGAACTCCTTCGTCCCGTCGAGCGGGTCGACGCACCAGAACCGCGTCCACGCCGCGCGGCCGGCGAGGTCGGCGGCGTCGGACTCCTCGGACAGCACGGGCAGGCCCGCGGGCGCGAGCGCGGCGAGGATCGCGTGGTGCGCGGCGAGGTCGGCCGCGGTCAGCGGCGAGCCGTCGGCCTTTGCGTCGGCCGGGACGGGCCGCCCGACGAACGGGCGGATGGCGTCGCCGCCGGCGAGCGCGGCCGTCCGGGCGAGGTCCAGCAGGTCAGCGTCGGTCACGGGCCGTCAGGCGTCGGCGGCGGCGACGCCGTCGCGGAAGTAGTCCAGCGTCCGCGCGAGCCCGTCGGCGCGGGCCACGCGCGGCTCCCAGTCCAGCAGCGCCTTGGCGCGCGAGATGTCCGGCTGCCGGATCTTGGGGTCGTCGCTCGGCAGGTCGACGAACGTCAGCGACGACGCCGAGCCCGTGAGCGCGATGACCTCCTCGGCGAACTCCCGGATGGACACCTCGTCCGGGTTGCCGATGTTGACCGGGTCCGACGTGTCCGAGTGCAGCAGGCGCACGATGCCCTCGATGAGATCGTCGACGTACTGGAACGAGCGCGTCTGCGAGCCGTCGCCGAAGACCGTGATCGGCTCGCCGCGGAGGGCCTGCCCCATGAAGGCCGGCAGTGCGCGGCCGTCGTCGAGGCGCATGCGCGGGCCGTAGGTGTTGAAGATGCGCACGATGCGCGTCTCGACGCCGTGGTAGCGGTGGTAGGCCATCGTGATGGCCTCGGAGAAGCGCTTGGCCTCGTCGTAGACGCCGCGGCTGCCGATCGGGTTGACGTGGCCCCAGTACGTCTCGGGCTGCGGGTGCACCTGCGGGTCGCCGTAGACCTCGGACGTGCTCGCGATGAGCATCCGCGCGCCCTTGGCCTTGGCGAGCCCGAGCGCGTTGTGCGAGCCGAGGCTGGACACTTTCAGCGTCTGGATCGGCAGCTTGAGGTAGTCGATCGGGCTGGCCGGCGAGGCGAAGTGCAGGAGGTAGTCCAGCTCGCCGGCGACGTAGATAAAGTTCGAGACGTCGTGCTTGACGAACGAGAACCGCTCGTGGCCCATGAGGTGGGCGATGTTGTCCGGGTTGCCCGTGACGAGGTTGTCCATGCACACGACGTGGTGGCCGTCGGCGATGAAGCGGTCGCAGAGGTGCGAGCCGAGGAAGCCGGCACCGCCGGTTATTAACGTGCGAGGCATGGGGTAGAGGACGGGAAGGAAGGAGTGAGGAGGGAGGAGGAAGAGAGTCCGCCGAGAGGCCCTCCTTCCTCCTTCCTCTTCCCTATGCCTGAGCCGGGGCCACGAACGGACGCCCGATGGAGTGGTACGTGAAGCCAGCCTCGGCCATGCGCTGGACGTCGAAGACGTTGCGGCCGTCGAAGACGAGCGGCGTGCCGTCGGGGCCCTTCGCGAGCGCGTCGTGGAGGCGGGCCAGCGCCGGGCGGCGGAACTCGGGCCACTCGGTCGCGACGACGAGCGCGTCCGCGCCCTCGGCCGCGGCGAAGGCGGACTCGGCGTAGGCGAGCGCGCCCGGGCCGGCGAGCGGCTCGCGCGCGAACGTCGCCTTCGTCGTCTCGACGGCCTCGGGGTCGAACGCGACGACAGCCGCCCCGCGGGCGGTCAGCTCGCGGATGACGACGTGGGCCGGGGCCTCGCGGACGTCGTCGGTGTGCGGCTTGAAGGCCAGCCCCCACACGGCGATCGTCTTGCCCGTCAGGTCCTCGCCGAGCGCGGCGACGATGCGCGGCGTCAGCGCCGACTTCTGGGCGTCGTTGACGCGCAGCACGGCGTCGAGGATCTCGAAGTCGTAGCCGTTCTGCCGGGACGTCCGGTGCAGGGCCTGGACGTCCTTCGGGAAGCACGAGCCGCCGAAGCCGATGCCGGCGTAGAGGAATTTGGACCCGATGCGGCTGTCGGTGCCGATGCCGCGGCGGACCTTGTCGACGTCCGCCCCGACGCGCTCGCAGACGTTGGCGATCTCGTTCATGAACGTGATCTTGGTCGCGAGCAGCGCGTTGGCGGCGTACTTGGTCATCTCGGCCGACTTCTCGTCCATGACGATGATCGGGTTGCCGGAGCGGACGAAGGGCTCGTAGAGGCGCGTCATGATGTCGCCCGCACGGGCGGACGACGTGCCGATGACGACGCGCTCGGGCTTCATGAAGTCCTCCACGGCGACGCCCTCGCGCAGGAATTCGGGGTTCGAGACGACGTCGAAGCGCTCGCCCGCCTGCACGCCGGCCGCCTCGAGCGCCTCGGTGACGCGCTCGGACGTGCCCACGGGCACGGTGCTCTTGTCCA
>JAYWIE010000288.1:0-11458 GCA_043789155.1 Rubricoccaceae bacterium
GCGGCGGACGACGCCGGGCGTCTCGCGGACGTCCGGCAGGGCCCCGATGAGCGCCTCGAGCACGTCGTCGAGAGCGACGATCCCGGCCGTGACGCCGTACTCGTCCGTCACGACGGCCACCTTGTCGCCGGTCTCGCGGAAGAGGTCCAGCACGCTCAGCGCGGGCGCGTGCACGGGCACGAAGCGGGCCGGGCGGACGGCCGCGGCGACGTCGAGCGGGCCGCCGGCGAGCAGCTGCGCCATGAGGTCGCGGACGTCCACGAGGCCCTCGACGTGGTCGAGGCCGTCGCGGCAGACGACGAGGCGCGTGTGTCCGGCCGCGGCGATGTCGGCCCGGAGCGTCTCGGGCGCGTCGTCGAGGTTCAGGAAGGCGATCTCCGTCCGCGGCGTCATCACGCCGGCGACGTCGCGGTCGCCGAAGCGGAAGACGCGCTCGACGATGCGGCGCTCCTCGGTGTCGATCACGCCGGCCTCCGTCCCCTCGTGCAGCAGGAGCCCGATCTCCTCCTCGGCCGCGGCCGTGCGGTCGGCGGGCTGGATGCGGAGCAGGCGGAAGATGAGGTCCGTCGAGCGCGAGAGCAGCCACACGAGCGGCGTCGCGACGACCGAGACGGCGGTCATCGGGCGGGCGACGGCGATGGCGATGCGCTCGGGGTTGTTGAGCGCGATCCGCTTGGGCACCAGCTCGCCCACGACGAGCGAGAGGTAGGTGATGGCGCTCACGACGAGCGCGATCGCGAGGCCGTCCGCGACCGGTGCGAAGAGCGCCACGCGCGCGAGCGCCGCCGCGAGCGGCGCGGCGAGCTGCGCGCCGCCGTACGCGCCGGCGAAGATGCCGACGAGCGTGATCCCGACCTGGACCGTCGCCAGGAAGCGGTTCGGGCGGGCCGCGAGCGCGAGCGCGGCGCGGGCTCCGAGGTCGCCGTCGTCGGCGCGCTTCTGGAGGCGGCCCTTGCGGGACGAGACGACGGCGAGCTCGGACATCGAGAAGACGCCGTTGAGCACGATCAGCGCGAGGATGAGCAGGGCCTTGGCGGTCGTCGAGTCCATTGCGGGCAGGCAGGCAGGCGCTAAACCTACGCCACGGACCGACCGCCTGGCCCGCACGGAGAATGCCGCCCCGCGGCACGTGCGCCGCGCCGGAACGTCCGGGTGAAGTGTAGGAGAAGGATGACGCAGTGCGGAAACTCGCGATGCCGCACTGCGTCAATGGGACCATCGACCCCGACACGCCCATGCCCCGCCTCACCGAAGGGCCTCGCGGATGCCGGTAGCGACCGACCGACGTACTGCCCGCCTCACTCCGCCCATGCCTCGCCTCATCAAACGCTACGGGAGCCGCAAGCTCTACGACACGGCCGACAGCCGCTACGTCGGCCTCGACGACATCGCCGGATTCGTCCGCGCGGGCGAGGAGGTCTGCGTCGTCGACAACAAGAGCGGCGCGGACGTCACGGCGGCCATCCTGACGCAGGTCATCTCCGAGGAGGGCCGCGACGGCCGGGGCGTCCTCTCGCCGGGCTTTCTCCACGACCTGCTTCGCGTCGGCGAGCGCACGCTGCGCCGCGGCGAGGAGGCCGTCGGGAGCGCGGTCGGCGCGGGCCTGAGCGTCGCCCGGCAGGGCGTCGACGAGATCGCGCGGGCCGCGGCCGAGCGCATCCGCCCCGCCGGCCCCATCGCCGACGTCCGCGACGAGATGAACCGCCTGCGCGAGCGCCTCGAGTCGCTCGAGTCCACGCTCGACGCCCTCGACCCGGCCGCTCCCGCCCCGGACGCGCTCACCCTGGCCGAAGCGGTGCACCCGCTCGACCCGCTCGGCGACCTCCCGTCTGCGCCGGCCCCGCGCCGCCGCTCGGCGAGCGCGACCTGACCCTTCCCCGTACCGGCCCCGCGGCCGGCACCCTGTTTCGATCTCCACCGGGCACCCGCCCACACCACGCACTCCCATGGCAACCACGACCGCGACCAAGACCAAGGCCGTCAAGGCCGACGCCAAGAAGACCAAGACCGACGCCAAGCGCGTCGGCACGGACCTCAAGAAGACCGCCGACGACGCGCTCGGCCTCGCCCGCACGACGGCCGAGAACGTCCAGAAGGACCTCGCCGAGACGGCCGGGACCGTCCGCGAGTCCGTCCAGTCCGTGTTCCTCGCCGGCCTCGGCGCGCTCTCGATGGCCGAGGAGGAGGGCTCCAAGCTCTTCAAGAAGCTCGTCAAGAAGGGCGAGACCGTGGACCTGCCGGGCTTCGGCGCGGACCGCGTCAAGCTCATCCGCCAGAAGCTCGACGAGACGACCGAGGACGCCACGGACGCCGTCAAGACGCGCGTCTCGGACGCCAAGTACGTCGCGACGGAGACGGCTGACAAGCTCGAGGACCGCGTCTCGGACGCCGTCGCGCAGGTCATGAAGCGCATCGGCGTCCCGACGCGCGAGGAGGTCTCCGAGCTCACGGCCTCGGTCGAGCGCCTCACGACGCACATCGACTCGCTCAAGGAGCAGCGCGCCGCGGCCCCGGTCGCCGCGCCGGCCGAGCTCGCGATGGAGTCCGTCGGCGGCGGCTGGTACGAGCTCCGCGTCGGCACTGTCGTGATCGAGAAGGTGCAGGGCAAGGAGGACGCCGAGGCGGCCCTCGTCCGCCTCCAGACGGCGCAGGTCTGATCCCGATTCTCCGAATCGGGCGGGATGAGGGAAGGGGGAGGAGGGATGGGCAGAGGCGCTTGTCGCTGGCCGTCTCTTCGGGCTCGACCTTCATGCCGTCTGATCGGTGAAACAGGGACGGCCGTCAACCCTCTCGTCCGGCCCGGCGTCCACGCGATGCCGGGCCGAACGTGCGTTGACGCGGTGCGGCGGAGGAACCTCTGGCCGGGATCCCTGCACGCCCGCTTCGTATTCTAGCCGCTCCCCGGACGTAAGCGCTTCCACCCCATGCAGATCGCCGACCACCACCGCCGCGGCACCGTCGGCCTCGCCCTCGCCGGCGGCGGCCCCGAGGGGGCCATCTACGAGATCGGCGTCCTGCGCGCGCTCGACGACGCGCTCGGCGGGCTCGACCTCAACGACGTCCCCGTCACCGTCGGCGTGTCCGCGGGCGCGTTCGTCGGGGCGAGCCTCGCCAACGGCATCACGACGGCGCAGCTCGCGCGCTCCGTCATCGGCGACGAGCCGGGCGAGCACCCGTTCCGGCCCGAGCTCTTCCTCTCGCCCGCGTTCGGCGAGTACGCGCGCCGCGCGCTGAGCGTGCCCGGGCTGGCGCTGGACGCCGTCCGCTCGGCGGTCCAGAACCCCAAGGGGACGTCCGGCCTCGTCTCGGCGCTCATCGACCGCCTGGGCCGCGCCGTCCCGGTCGGGGTGTTCGACAACGCGCCGCTGCGCGAGTACCTCGAGACGGTCTACGCCCGCCCCGGCCGCACGGACGACTTCCGGCAGCTCAGGAACGAGCTCTACGTCGTCGCGACGGACCTCGACTCGAGCCGGTCGGTCCGCTTCGGCGCGCCGGGCTACGACGACGTCCCGATCTCGCTCGCCGTCCAGGCCTCGACGGCCTTGCCGGGCCTGTACCCGCCGGTCCAGATCGGGCAGCGCTACTTCGTCGACGGCGTGCTCAACAAGACGATCCACGCCTCGGTCGCCTTCGACCGCGGCGCGCGGCTGGTCATCGCCGTCAACCCGATCGTGCCCGTGGACACCGAGCACGCGGTCGAGGCGGGCGTGATGGGCGCGGGCCGGCTCATCGACCGCGGGATGCCGGGCGTGATGGCGCAGACGTTCCGGACGCTCATCCACAGCCGCATGTCGTCCGGCATGGCGGCCTACCGCGAGCGCTACGAGGGCGCGGACCTCGTGCTGTTCGAGCCGCGCAAGGACGACTACACCATGTTCTTCACCAACGTGTTCTCGTTCGCCGCGCGCGAGGAGGTGATCGCGCACGCCTACCGCTCGACGATGGTGCAGCTGCGCGACCGGGCGGACGAGCTCGAGCCGGTCTTCGCGCGCCACGGCATCCGGCTGCGCCGCGACGTGCTCGCGCGGCCGCGCCACGACCTCTGGGCGAGCGTCGGGCTGCGCGGCGGGCCGGCCCGTGGCGGCGCGCGGCGCGTGCTCCCGACGACCGTCGCCACGCGCGACCTCCGCGACGCGCTCGCGCGGCTGGACGAGCACTTCGGCACGTGACGCGGCTGGGGCCATCGGGTGAACTCGAACCTGTGGCCAGTACCGCCGGCTGACGCCGTCGGGGCAGTGGTACAGCGGGCGCTTCCGCGCGGTCCCTCTACCACTGGCCCTTTCCCACTGGCCACGGGCTCTGTCTCACATCGCCCGGCGGGCGGCGAGGGCGGCCCCGACGATGCCGGCCTCGTTGCCGAGCTCGGCGCGGCAGAGCGTCGCCTTGGTGTCCAGGAAGTGCCCGAACTGGCTCCAGCGGTCGATGCGCGAGACGCCGCCGCCGACCACGATGCGGTCCGGCGCGAGCAGGAACTCGTACATGTCGAGCACGGGCTGCACGCGGCGGCGCGCCCAGCGCTCCCACGTGAGGTGATCGCGGGTGCGGACCGAGTCGGCCGCGACGTGCTCGGCCACGCGCTCGTCGAAGCGCATGTGGCCGAGCTCGGTGTTGGGCACGAGGTGCCGGCCGACGAAGAGGGCGCTCCCGATGCCGGTCCCGAACGTGACCACGAGCGTCGTGCCGGTCTCGCCCTTGCCCGCGCCGAAGGCCATCTCGGCGAGGCCGGCCGCGTCGGCGTCGTTGAGCACGATCACGGGCACGCCGAGGCGCTTGCCGAAGAGGCGCGCCGCGTCGGTCCCGATCCACGACGGGTCGATGTTGGAGGCCGTCTCGGTCACGCCGCGGCGCACGCGCGCCGGGACGGTGCAGCCGACGGGCCCGCTCCAGCCGGCGTGCCGCACGAGGCCCTCGACGGCGTCGGCGACGGCCGGCGGCGTCGCCGGCTTGGGCGTCGGGACGCGCACGCGGTCCGTGACGAGCAGGCCCTTCTTCGCGTTGACGACTGCGCCTTTGACGCCGCTCCCGCCGATGTCGATGCCGAGGACGTGTTTGGGGCGCTTGCTCATGTGGGGGTGCGGTAGAGCTCGACGGCGAACCAGCCGGCGGCGTCGGTCCAGCGGGCCGCGCGCGCGAAGCCGGCGGGCGCGGCGAGGCGGGCCAGCGTGTCCGGCCCGTACTTCGTCGACGTCTCGGTGTGGACCGAGCCGCCGGGGCCGAAGCTAAACCGCTCGCCGCACACGGTGAGCGTCTGCGCCCGCCGGCTCACGAGGTGCATCTCGACGGCCTGCCCGGCCTCGCCGGGGCGGCCCTCGCCGGGGCGGCCCTCGCCGGGGTCGCTCTCGACGGGGTCGCTCTCGACGACGCGCGCCTCGTGCTCCCACGCCGCGAGGTCGGCGTCGCCGCACAGCTCGCGGTTGACGCGCGCGAGCAGGTTGAGGTTGAACGCGGCCGTGACGCCCTCGGGGTCGTCGTAGGCCGTCCGGAGCACGGCGGCGTCCTTGCGCTGGTCCGCCCCGACGAGCAGCGCCCCGCCCGGCCCGACGACCGTCGCCGCGTGCTCGAAGAACGCCTCGGTCTCGGCCGGCGTGAAGTTGCCGACGGTCGAGCCGGGGAAGAACACGACGCGGCGCTCGCGCGGCGAGACGTCCGGGACCGAGAAGGGCTGCGTGTAGTCGGCGACGACCGGGCGGACGTCGAGGCCCGGGTACTCGGCGCGCAGGGTGCGGGCGGCGGCGTCGAGCGCGGTCGGCGAGATGTCGACGGGGACGTACGCCGCTAGGCCGCCGCTGGCACCGCCGCCGGGCGCGGCGATCAGGGCGTCGAGCAGCACGCGCGTCTTGTCGCTCGAGCCCGAGCCGTACTCGATCAGGACGGCACCCGGACCGATCTCGGCGGCCATGTCGGCGGCGTGGGTGCGGAGGATGCCGCGCTCGGTCTCGGTCGGGTAGTAGGCGTCGAGGCGCGTGATGGCGTCGAACAGGCGCGAGCCCTCGGCGTCGTAGAGCCACTTCGGCGGGATCGCGCGGGGCGACGCGCGCAGCCCGGCGAGGACGTCGGTTTCGAACGAGGAGGGCACGGGGCGGGCTGGATGGGCCCGCCTGAAACGGAATCGCCCGGAATGGTTCCGGTCCCTGGTCAGCCCGGCGTCAGGCGTCGGCCCCGGTCAGCCGTCGAGCGCGGCGAGGCCGGGGAGCGTCTGGCCCTCCATGAACTCGAGCATCGCCCCGCCGCCGGTCGAGACGTGCGACACGGACGCCGCGAGGCCCGCCTGCTCGATGGCCGCGACCGAGTCGCCGCCGCCGACGACCGTCAGCGCGCCGGCCGTCGTGGCGTCGGCCATGGCATGCGCGACGGCGAGCGTGCCGGCCGCGAACGGGGCCATCTCGAAGACGCCCATCGGGCCGTTCCAGACGACGGTCCGCGCGCCGCGGACGATCTCGGCGAAGCGCGCCTGCGTCTCGGGGCCGACGTCAAGGCCCATGCGGCCGTCCGGGACCGCACCCGAGGCCGTGCTCACGTCCGCGTCGGCGGCGAAGCGGTCGGCCGTGACATGGTCCGTCGGCAGCCCGATCGTGCCGGGGAAGCGGGCGAGCAGGTCGCGGGCCGTGTCGAGCCGGTCGTCCTCGACCATCGACGTCCCGACGCCGACGCCCTGCGCCTTGAGGAACGTGTAGGCCATCGCGCCGCCGATGAGCAGGTGGTCCACGCGGGGCGCGAGCGCCTCGATAACCCCGATCTTGTCCGACACCTTCGCCCCGCCGATCACGGCGACGAACGGGCGCTCGGGCGCGTCGAGGGCCTGCGTGAGGAAGGCGACCTCGCGGGCGAGCAGCAG
Organism: Rubricoccaceae bacterium; assembly: GCA_043789155.1. GTDB lineage: Bacteria > Bacteroidota > Rhodothermia > Rhodothermales > Rubricoccaceae > DASVSE01. The sequence goes on from JAYWIE010000288.1 coordinate 6,836, forward strand.
GCCCGCCGCGTGCGGCAGCCGGTGCGCGACGCCCTCGGTCGAGGCGTGGGCGCGGTGAACCGACCCGAAGGCGTCCGAGACGAACACGTCGCCGAGGCGCGCCATCTGGTCGGCGAGGGCCGCGTCGTTCTCGGTCTCGCCGGGCAGGAAGCGCGTGTTCTCGAGCAGCACGACGGCCCCGGCGGGCGCGCCGGCGATGCACGCCTCGGCCGCCTCGCCGACGGTCTCGGGGCAGAACACGACGGGCGCGTCGATGAGCGTCCCCAAGTGCTCGGCGACGGGCCGGAGCGAGTACGTGGCGTCGGGCGCGGAGCCGGACGCGGCTCCGGCCTTCGGGCGGCCGAGGTGCGACATCAAGACCGGCTGCCCGCCGCCTTCGAGGATCGCGGTGATCGTCGGGAGTGCGGCGCGGATGCGCGTGTCGTCCGTGATGGCACCGTCCTTCATCGGGACGTTGAAGTCCACGCGGACGAGCACGCGGCGGCCGGAGAGGGCGAGGTCGGAGAGCGAGGTCATGGGGCCAGTAGGCAGTGGGCAGTGGCCAGTGGCAGACTCGGCCCGGGCATTTCTGCCACTGGCCCCATCCCACTGGCCACTGGCGTGTTTACGCCATCAGGCGCGCGACGAGGTCCACGGTGCGCGAGGCGTAGCCCCACTCGTTGTCGTACCAGCCGACGACCTTGACCTGCGTGCCCTGCGCCATCGTGAGGCCCGAGTCGAAGATGCAGGAGTGGCTGTTGTGGACGATGTCCGTCGAGACGAGCGGCGCGTCCGAGAACTCGAGGATGCCCGTCATGGGGCCGTCCGCGGCCGCGCGGAAGGCGGCGTTGATCTCCTCGACCGTCGCCTCGCGCGAGAGGATGGCCGTGAGGTCCGTGAGCGAGCCGTCGGGGATCGGGACGCGCAGCGCGAAGCCGTCGAGCCGGCCCGCGAGCGCCGGCAGCACGAGGCCGACGGCCTTAGCCGCGCCGGTCGTCGTGGGCACGATCGAGAGGGCCGCGGCGCGGGCGCGGCGGAGGTCCTTGTGGGGCGCGTCCTGGAGGTTCTGGTCCGCCGTGTAGGCGTGGACCGTCGTCATGACGCCCTTCTCGACGCCGAAGGCGTCCTGGAGGACCTTCACCATTGGCGCGAGGCAGTTCGTCGTGCACGAGGCGTTCGAGACGATGGTCTCCGTCCTGTCGAGCGTGTCGTCGTTGACGCCGAGCACGACCGTCTTGACGCCGCCCGAGGCCGGGGCCGAGATGACGACCTTCTTCGCGCCGGCCGCGAGGTGCTTGCCCGCGCCCTCGGGGCTCGTGAAGTGGCCCGTCGACTCGACGACGACGTCGCAGCCGAGGTCGCCCCACGGCAGGCTCGCCGGGTCGCGCTCGGAGAAGACGCGGAACGAGTCCCCGCCGACCGTGATCGAGTCGCCCTCGACGCGGACGTCCTCGCGGAGCACGCCGTGCACCGAGTCGTACTTGAGCAGGTGCGCCAGCGTCGCGGCGTCGGTGAGGTCGTTCACGGCGACGACGTCGATGGAGGTGTCGCCGGCGGCCTTGCGCTCGAGGACGGACCGGAGGACGAGGCGGCCGATGCGGCCGAAGCCGTTGATCCCGATGGTGGTTGCCATAACGTGCGCGTGCAGGATGGGGGAGGGGGACGGCTCAGGTTAGAGGCGCGCCACGGCGCACGTAGGCGGCGTTCGGTGAAAACGGGCGCAAATGCGGCCTCGCCGCGCGCGTCGGGCACGCCGGGCGCGTGCCTGCATTGCGGGCGGGCGGGTGCGGCCGCTACCTTCGGCGGCTACGCGCGGGGCACCCCGCCCCGCGCCCGACTCTGCCCGACCGCTTCCGATGGCCCAGATCAACCCGCCCAAGCCGATCACGCCCACGCGCCGCCACGCCCTGCGCGAGGACGGCCTCACGACGGCCGTCGTCGAGGGCGAGGCCTTCTTCGAGCAGCACCGGACGGCCGTCATCGCCGCGCTCGTCGGGCTCGCGGTCCTGGTCGCGGCCGTCGTCGGGTGGCGGGCGTACCAGGCGAACCGGTCCGAGAAGGCGCAGCAGTTGCTCGGGGCCGTGCTCAACGAGTACCAGGCCGGCAACTGGCAGGCCGCGCTCGACGGGACCGACGCCGCGCCGGGCCTGCTCGAGATCGCGAACACCTACGGCTCGACGCCGACGGGCCAGCAGGCCACGTTCCTCGCCGCCGACGCGCTCTTCCAGCTCGGCAAGACCGACGAGGCACTCGCGATGTTCAAGGCCTACGACGGCGAGGGCCTCTTCCAGGCGTCCGCGCTCGCCGGCCAGGCCGCTATCGCCGAGACGAAGGGCGACGCGGCGGCGGCGGCGGACCTCTACGACAGCGCCGCCGCGGCCGACCCGACGCCGGCGTCGGCTCCGGGCTACCTCCTCTCGGCCGCGCGCGCCCACGCCGCGGCCGGCCACGCGGACAAGGCCGAGGCCTCGCTCCAGTCCATCCTCGACGACTACGCAGACGCGCCCGAGGCGCAGACGGCGCAGGTCGAGATCGGCCGCACGGCCGCCGCCGCCGCCGCCGTCGGCCGCGCGACGGGGACCGTCCAGCCCGCGCCCGCCGTGGATTCGACGGCAGCGGCCGTCCCGAGCCTGCCGCCGGGCCTCACGGCCACGCCGGCTCCCGCGCCGGCCCCGTAACCGGGCGTTCGCACGCCGCATTCCCGTGGAGACGCCCCGCTGGGGCGTCTTTGCCGACCGCAACGTCAGGACAAGACGCCCCAGCGGGGCGTCTCTACGGAATGCGGGGCACCGCGCGTGTGGCCGGCATCGGCGCAGGCACCGCGGGGCTAGCTTGCCCGCCCCGTCTTCTCCGAGCCCATGCCGACCGTCCTCATCGCCGACGACGAGCCCGCGATCCGCCGCGCGCTCCGCGAGATCCTCGAGTTCGAGGGCTACGACGTCGAGGAGGCGGCCGACGGCGACGCCGCGCTCGCCCGCGCCCGGGCCGGCGGCATCGACCTCGTGCTGCTCGACATCAAGATGCCGAAGCGCGACGGCATGGAGGTGCTCAAGGCGCTCCACGACGCCGAGTCCACGGTCCCCGTCGTGATGATCTCGGGCCACGGCACCGTCGAGACGGCCGTCGAGGCGACGCAGCTCGGGGCGGTGGACTTCCTCGAGAAGCCGCCAGACCTCAACCGGCTCCTCGTGACGGTCCGCGGGGCGCTCTCGCGCGGGCAGCTCCAGGTCGAGAACGTCCGCCTGAAGCAGACCGTCCGCGACGACGCCCGCGTGGACCTGACGCCGATCGTCGGCGAGAGCGCGGCCATCGCGCGCATCCAGGCGACCGTCGCGCGCGTCGCGCCGACCGAGGCGCGCGTGCTCATCACGGGCGAGCCCGGCACGGGCAAGGAGCTCGTCGCGCGGCACCTCCACGCCCAGAGCACGCGGAGCGACGGCCCGCTCGTCGAGGTCAACTGCGCGGCCATCCCGTCCGAGCTCATCGAGTCCGAGCTGTTCGGCCACGAGAAGGGCGCGTTCACCGGCGCGACGAAGCAGCGCATCGGCAAGTTCGAGCAGGCCACCGGCGGCACGCTCTTCCTCGACGAGATCGGCGACATGTCGCTCGACGCGCAGGCCAAGGTGCTCCGCGCGCTCCAGGAGTCGCGCATCACGCGCGTCGGCGGCGACCGCTCGATCCCGGTCGACGTCCGCGTCGTGGCCGCGACTAACCGCGACCTGCTCGCGCAGGTGGACGAGCACCGCTTCCGCGAGGACCTCTACCACCGCCTCTCGGTCATCCTCGTCCACGTGCCGCCGCTGCGCGAGCGCCGGACGGACATCCCGGACATCGCGCGCTTCATCCTCGCGCAGGTCACGCGCCGCAACGGCATGGGCGACAAGGACTTCACGCCGGACGCGCTCGACGCGCTCGTCAGGCTCGACTGGCGCGGCAACGTCCGCGAGCTGCGCAACGTCGTCGAGCGCCTGCTCATCCTCTCAGACGGCGAGCGGATCACGGCTGAGGACGTCGGGCTGTTCGTGCGGCCGGGCGGGCCGGGCGCGGACCCCGTCGCCGGGCTCATCGACCGCTACGCGACGCTGTTCGAGTTCCGCGACCGCGCCGAGGCCCTGTTCATCGCGCGCAAGCTCGACGAGTCCGACTGGAACGTCTCGCAGACCGCCGAGGCCATCGGGGTCCAGCGCTCCCACCTGTACACCAAGATGAAGGAGTACGGCATCGAGCGGCCGGAATGACGGGGGATGCGGGACACGTGATACGGGATGAGCAGACGGCGGACGTGCGGCCGGTGCTCGTGGAGGCGCGCGGGCTGGGCAAGGCGTACCCGACGGCGACGGGCGCGCTGACCGTCCTCGCCGGCCTCGACGTCGAGATCCGGGCCGGCGAGATGGTCGCGGTCGTCGGCGAGAGCGGGACGGGCAAGAGCACGCTGCTGCACCTGCTCGGGACGCTGGACCGGCCGAGCGAGGGGACGGTCCGGTTCCGGGGCGAGGACGTCTTCGCGCGCTCGGACGAGGCGCTCGCGGCGTTCCGGAACAGGTCCATCGGCTTCGTCTTCCAGTTCCACCACCTGCTGCCCGAGTTCACGGCGCAGGAGAACGTCGAGATGCCGGCGCTGATCGCGCGCGCGGGCGGGCCCGA
>JAYWIE010000289.1:0-3206 GCA_043789155.1 Rubricoccaceae bacterium
AGCACGCTCGCGATCGCGCGGCGCGAGCTCAACTCGTGGCTCTGGCCGGCCGTGATGTGGGGCTATATGTTCGTGCTGGCCTACGCCTTCTCGTTCGCGATCTACCAGGGCGGCCTGCTGCTCGGGCTGGGGTAGGGGGCGCGGGTGCTCGACGGCCACGGCTCCGACGCAGCCAGAAGGTGCGCCGGCCGCCCGTGGCTACCTTTTACGCCAGCGCCATGCACCTCCTCCGCCGACTCGCCGCTCCGCTTGCCTTCCTCCTCGCTCTCGTCGTGGCGGGGGAAGTCACCGACCTCGTGCCGTGCATCGGTGCCGACTGTGGCGTCTGGAGCCTCGTCCTCGGGGGTGGTGCCCACGGCGGCGACACCGCGCCGGCCGGGAGCCCCGACGCGGCGTGCCTCTGTCACGCCCGGTTCGTGCCGGCCGCCGCCGTGCCACGTGCGCCGGTCCTGGAAGCCGTTTCACAGGGGCCGTCGTCCCCGGTGGTGGTCGGGTGGCCCTGCGCCGACGCGGCCGACGTGCCGCACCCGCCGCCCCTCGGCTGACGTCCTCTCGCGGAGCGTGGTGCTCCGCCTCGCGGCGTGCCCGACCGGCGCGCTCCCCGTGGACCGCCCCGCCTCGCCGGCGGAGCACACCGTCAGCCTATGTACCGCCTGCTCACGCTCGCGGCGGCCTTCGTCGTGGCCGCCCCCGTCTCTGCCCAGTCCCTCCTCCACGTCCGCGTGCTCGACGACGAGTCAGGCGACGCGCTGCCCGGGGCGACTGTCGTCGCCGACCTTGGCACCCGACTCATCGGCGGCGCGACGGACGACGACGGCCGCGTCACGGTCGGCCCCGTCACCGACGGCCTCCACACGGTCGCCGTGTCGTTCGTCGGGTACGCCGAGGCCCGCCTCGACCTCACCTTCCCGCTCATCGACACGCTCGTCGTCCGGCTCACGCCCGAGGCCGAGGAGACCGAGGAGGCCGTCGTCTCGGCGACGCGGACGACCCGGACCATCGCCGACACGCCGACGCGCGTCGAGACCATCGGCGGCGAGGAGATCGAGGAGAAAGTCGCCATGGACCCGTCCGGCATCGCGATGGTCCTCAACGAGTCGCCCGGGATCGTCGTCCAGCAGACGTCAGCCGTCTCGGCGAGCGCGTCGTTCCGGATCCAGGGGCTCGATGGCCGCTACACGCAGTTGCTCCGCGACGGCTTTCCGCTCTACGGCGGGCTCTCGGGCGGGCTCTCGCTCCTCCAGATTCCGCCGCTCGACCTCGCGCGCGTCGAGGTGATCAAGGGGCCGGCGTCCACGCTCTACGGCGGCGGGGCCATCGCGGGCCTCGTCAACCTCGTCTTGAAGCGGCCCGGCGACGCGCCCGAGCGGCTCGTGCTCGTCAACGGCACGACCGCCGGCGGGCTCGACGTGGCCGGCTACGCCTCGGCGCGGGCCGGCCGGCTCGGCTACACGGTCCTCGCGTCGGCCAACGGCCAGCGGGCGTTCGACGCCGAGGGCGACCAGTTCACAAACCTCCCGGCGACGCGCCGCCTCACCGTCTCACCGACGCTCTACGCCTACGGTGCCGGGACGCTTACCGCCGGGCTCTCGGGCACGGCCGAAGCGCGCGAGGGTGGGGCCGTCGCGGCCGTCCGCGACGGCGCGGCCGGCTACACCGAGCGGAACGCGTCGGGCCGGGTCACGGCGTTCGCAGGCTACGACCGGCTCCTCGACGGGGACTCGCGGCTCGTTCTCCGGACGAGTGGGAGTGCGTTCCGGCGCTCCGTCGAGACGCCGGGCTTCCGGTTCGCCGGGCTCCAGACGCAGACGTACACCGAGGCGAGCGTGGACCTCCGGCGCGGGACCCACGAGGTTGTCGCCGGGCTCGACGGCCGGACGGACCGATTCGACCAGACCGCCGGCGAAGCCGACCCGCTCGACTACGCGCACGGCTCGGCCGGCCTGTTCGCGCAGGACACATGGGACGTGGGCCCGGCCGCCGCGCTGGAGACGGGCGTCCGCGTCGAGGCGCACACGGCGCACGGGGCGTTTGTGCTGCCGCGCATCAGCCTGCTCGTCCGCCCCGGCGGCGGGGTCACGGCCCGCGTCGGCGGCGGGCTCGGCTACAAGGCCCCGACGCCGTTCTTGGAGGAGGCCGAGACGCGGGCCTACCGGGGCGTCCGCCCGGTCGCCGACACGACGGCCGCCGAGCGGTCGGCCGGCGGGACGCTCGACGTGAACTACCGGGGCGCGCTCGGCCCGGTCGGCCTCTCGCTGAACCAGGCCGTCTACCTCACGCGGCTCGGTAGCCCGCTCGTCCCGGTCGCCACGGCTGCAGGTGAGGCCCTCGCGTTCCGGACGGCGGACGGGCACGTCCAGACGGCCGGGGCCGAGACGACGGCGCGGCTCTCGCTCGGCGAGGTCGGCCTGTTCCTCGGCTACGTCTTCCTCGACGCCCGGCGGACCGAGCGCGGACTGACCGAGGCGCTCCCGCTGACGGCCCGGCACCGGACGTACTCGGTCCTCGTGTGGGAGCAGGAGGGCCGGGGCCGCGTCGGTGTCGAGGCGTACTACACGGGCTCGCAGCGGCTCGCGAGCGGCGCGCGGACGCCGGGGTACCTCGTCGCCGGGCTGATGGCCGAACGCCGGTTCGGGCCAGTCCGCGCCTTCGCCAACGTCGAGAACGTGCTCGACGCGCGGCAGAGCCGGACGGCCCCGGTCGTGACCGGCACGGTCGAGGCACCAACGTTCGCCGAGGTCTGGGGACCGACGGAAGGGGTCGTCGCGAACGCCGGCGTGAAGATCGGGATCTGAGCAGGCTCGGTCCCCCGCAGAGAGCCGGGGACCGGTACGAGGGCGCGGCCCGGATCCGGTCTCGACCGTCCGGAGCCCCTCGCCCGGCTTCGACTGGAAGATCTCGGCCGGCATCGTCGCCTCGTTCGCCGCCCGCGAGGTCATCGTGAGCGCGCTCGCGACGATCTACTCCGCCGGCGCGGACGCGACCGAGACCAGCGTCTCGCTGCGCGACGCGCTCAAGGCCGACCGCTACCCCGACGGACGGCCCGTCTTCACGACGCTCGTCGCGGTCTCGCTGATGGTCTTCTTCGTGTTCTCGCTCCAGTGCATGAGCACGCTCGCGATCGCGCGGCGCGAGCTCAACTCGTGGCTCTGGCCGGCCGTGATGTGGGGCTATATGTTCGTGCTGGCCTACGCCTTCTCGTTCGC
>JAYWIE010000290.1:0-3197 GCA_043789155.1 Rubricoccaceae bacterium
GCTTGCGCGGGTCCGGGTCCTGGTCCGCGACCGGCCGGCTGTCCCAGTGCGCCGAGAACAGGATGCGGCGCGGGGCGTCGGGCGCGAACGAGGCGACGATGTTGGTGCCGCGGAAGACGGTCGCGGTGTCGCCGGGGTCCGCGAATGCGACGGGCAGCGCTGTCACGCGCGGCGCGAGGGAGTCGAGGCGGGCGACGAGCCAGCGCTGCGCCGCGTCGTGGGCGGGCGTGCCGGGCACGCGCGGCCCGAAGGCCGTCTGCGCGACGACGTCGGCGTAGGCGCGGTCGGCGTCGAAGGCGGGGACGGACGGGCGGCGGATCCACCACACGGCAGCGGCGACGAGGAGCGCGAGGACGACGACGGCCGCGACGAGGGGCACGCGGGACGGGGCGGAGAGGGTCGCGCCGCGCGTGCGGCGGCGGTTGATGCGGGCCATCGGGGGTGGCAGGTGGCGGGTGGGGCTGTGGCAGGTGAAAACCCAGCGTCGGGGCGGCCGATGATGATACGCGGTCACCTTCTGCCACCTGCCACCTGCCACCTGCCACCTGCCACCTGCCACCTGCCACCTGCCACCCGTCTCAGGCCATCGCGAAAAACTGGAGGTCGGCGAGGGCGTCGTCGAGGCATCCGGTGTGCGGCGTGTCGGCGAGGGCGTCGGCGAGGGCGTCGGCGTCGGCGAGGGCGGCCGCGTAGCGGGCGCGGCGCTCGGCGAGCGGGACGGCCGCCTGCGCCGGGGCGGGCGCGGCCAGGGCGTTGGCGAGAGAAAATCCGGCTGTCTCGGGCAGGCTGTCCCGGTGCGTCCACGTGCCGGTCTCGACGCTGAAGGCGTAGAGCGGCAGGAAGCGCTCGCCGTGGCGGGCGACGAACGCGACCGCGGCGACGAGGTAGTCCGCCTCGGCGTCGTCCATCGTCGGGTGGAAGCCGACGCGGCACCAGCCGGGCTTGACGCCGTGCGCGCCGCCGCGGACGGCCGTGCGGTAGCGCTCGGCCGTCTCGCCGGTGATGCCGAGCAGGCGGTGGCCGTAGGGCCCGGCGCACGAGCAGCCGGCGCGGCTCTGGACGCCGAAGAGGTCGTTCAGGAGCACCGTCACGAAGCGCGGGTGCAGCACGCGGCCCCCTGAGGCCCCGCTTCCGGGAGGGCCGTCGCAGGCGATGTTGAAGGAGACGATGCCGACGCGCCGGGCGGGGTCCGCGGGGCCGAGCACCTCGACGCGGCCCGTCGCGGCCCACGCCGCGAACGCGCGCTCGAGCAGGGCGTGCTCGCGCTCGGCGACGGGCCCGAGCGCCTCCTTGACCTCGAGCGCGAGCGCGGCACGGAGCGTCTGGAAGAAGCCCGGCGTGCCCGCCGTCTCGCGCGCCTCGATGTCGGCCGTGAAGTCGTGGCCGGCCGGCCCGACGTAGTCCACCGTCCCGCCGCCGCCGACGCTCGGCGCGAGGTCGCGGCGGTAGAGGTGCTCGTGGAACACGAGCAGGCCGCAGCTGCCCGGCCCGCCCAAGAACTTGTGGGGCGAGAGGAAGACGGCGTCGAGCGCGGCGTCGGCGTCGCCCCCGGCGGCCATGTCGATGGGCAGGTACGGGCCGCCGGCGGCGTAGTCCGCAAAGGCGAGCGCGCCGTGGGCGTGCAGCAGCCGGGCGACGTCGTGGACCGGGGCCGTGACGCCGGTGACGTTCGAGGCCGCGGAGAAGGAGCCGATACGCGTCCGCCCGGCCCAGCGGTCGTCCGAGAGGAGCCGCTCGAGGTGCGCGAGGTCGAGGCCGCCGGCGGGGCAGAGGTCCACCTCGACCGTCTCGCAGACGCCCTCGCGCCACGTGACCTCGTTCGAGTGGTGCTCGTAGGGCCCGACGAACACGACGGGCCGGTGCGCCGTGACGTAGGCCGCGAGCGCGTCGGCCGGGGCGTCGCCGAGGGCCGCGCGGGCCCAGCCGGCGAGCGCGTGCAGCGTCACCGGGGGCACGGCGATGCCGAGAAACTCCTGGAGCTTGTGGATCGCGGCCGTCGAGCCGGCCCCGACGGCGACGACCTTGCCACCGGGCCCGGCCCCGACCGCGCGCTTGATCGCGGCCTCGGCCTCGTGCAGCAGGCGCGTCGCCGTGCGGCCGGTGAGGCTGTCCTCGGTGTGCGCGTTGGCGTAGCGCGCGGCGACGGCGCGGAGGTAGTCCTCGACGAAGGCGAGCTGCCGGCCGGACGCCGTGAAGTCGGCGTAGACGAGCGGCCGCTCGCCGAACGGCGTCGCGATCGGCGCGTCGATGCCGACGGTCTGGGCGCGCAGGAACGCGGGCGTGAGCGGCGTCGCGGGCGTGGGGGGCATCGGGGCAGCAGCGGGTCTGGCCGAAGGTACAGGGCGCGCGCGCCACGGACGCGGAAACGTGTGCGCCACCGCGCCGTCCACAGCCGCCACCTCCCGCATTCCCCCATGAAAGCCACCTGGAACGGAGCCGTCATCGCCGAGAGCAACGCGACCGTCGTCGTGGAAGGCAACCACTACTTCCCGGCCGACGCGCTCGACCCGGCCTGCTTCGCCGACTCGGACCACCACACGACGTGCCCGTGGAAGGGCGTCGCGAGCTACAAGACGGTCGTCGTGGACGGCCGCGAGAACCGCGACGCGGCGTGGTTCTACCCGGCCCCGAAGGACGCCGCGCGCGAGATCGCCGGCCACGTCGCGTTCTGGAGGGGCGTCGAGGTGACGGCCTGACGCAGCGCGCGGGGCGTCCGGGCGCGCCGGCGGCGGGCACCACGCCCGCCGTCGGCCGTTCACGGACGCCGCCACCCCCGCGCCCATGCTCGTCGTCCTGCTCGATTCGTACCACCTCGGCGACCCGCTGTTCGTCCCGCAACTCGCCCGCGACGTCGCGGCGCGCAAGGTCGGGGCCGTGTTCGTCCACGGCAGCGGCGAGGCGGGCGAGCGCGCGCTCGAGTCCCGCGGCCTCGCGCCCGCGTCCGTCGGCGGCGTGTGGGCCGTGCAGTCGCCCGCGGAGGCGGCCGAGGTCGAGCGCGCCACGCGCGACCTCAACCGGCGCATCGTGCACGAGATGAACGAGGCCGGCACGCCGGCCGTCCGCGTGATGGCGTCGGACCGCGGGCTCGCCCGCCGCGACGCCGGCGGGACGGTCCATGCCGGGCGTACGGGGTGGCTCGCGACGCTCGCGGCGCAGGGCGGCGTAGCCGTCGTGGCCGCGCTCGTCGCGCCGGACGG
>JAYWIE010000291.1:0-3195 GCA_043789155.1 Rubricoccaceae bacterium
GTCAACGACGCACTCGGCGTCTTCCAGGGGCGCATCGAGCGCGAGGACTGGGTCGCGCAGGCCGCCCGCCTCCACCGCGAGGCGTACGGCACCGACGCCTGAGCCTGCACGCCGCACCCGGGTCGGAACAGGGTGCGGCGCAGGGTTCAGGAGCGAGGCTGCCCGGCCGATAGGAGGGATCTACTCCCCTCTCCTCTCGTGGTCACACAGATCGTCTACGCGTCGTCCGCGTCGCCGCTGTTTCGGCCGGACGACCTCGCGGGCATCCTCGCCGTCAGCCGCCGCAACAACGCCCGTGCCGGCGTGACCGGCGTGTTGCTCTACTCGGACGGGAACGTCCTGCAGGCTTTCGAGGGCCCTGCCGAGGCCGTCGACGCGACGTACGCGCGCGTCCACGCCGACGGCCGCCACCGCGGCGTGCTGATGCTGTACCGCGGGCTCTCCGCCGAGCGCTCGTTCCCGGACTGGGCCATGGGCCTGCCGTCGCTCGCGAGCCTGCCCGAGGGCGCGCGCGACGGCGCGCGGTCGCTCTTCGACCTCACCGCGCCCGGCCCGACGCGCGCGCACCGCCTGCTCTCCAGCTTCCGCGCCTTCGCGCGGTAGCCGGACCGCGCCGGCCCCGGCAGGTCCGGATGCCCTGCCCGGGCGGCCCGTCAGTGGCCAACCGCGTCGCTGACGGAAAGAACGACCTTGCCGAGCACGTGGCCGCCGAGCGCCTGCTGCGCCGCCGCCGCATCGGCGAGCCCGAACGTCTGCGCGACGTGGACCCGGAACGGCACCCGCGCCTCGGCCTCGACGAGCCGAGTCGCATCCGCGAGAAGCCGCTCGGTCACGCCGGGCGAGTAGGTGAAGCTCGTCCCCTCAACGCCCTCGGGCGTCTCAGTGACGGGCGCGACGCCAGTCGGCCACGCGACGCGTCCGCCGCTCCGGACGGCCCCGAGCACGACCTCGAGGCCCGCCGGGTGGGCGAAGAGGAGCGCGGCGTCGAGGCCGTCCGGCGCGAACGCCCGGATGGCGGCGGCGAGGTCGCCGTCGTGCCCGTCCACGACGGCGTCGGCCCCGAGCGATTCGGCGAGCGCGACGCCGTCCGCGCCCGAAGCGACGGCGAGCACGCGCGCGCCGATGCGCGTCGCGAACTGGAGCGCGACGTGCCCGACGCCGCCGCTCGCGCCGAGCACGAGCAGCGCGTCGCCGGCCTTGAGCGCGAGCACGTCCCGGAGGCCGATCAGCGCCGTGACGGCGCTGACGCCGAACGCGCCGCCCTCTTCGAGGCTCAGCCCGCGCGGCAGCCGCACCGTGTGCGTCGCCTTCGCGACGCCGAACTCGGCGTAGAAGCCGCCCTTCGCGCCCAGCCACGTCAGCGCGACCACCTCGTCCCCGACGGCGACGTGGTCCACGCCTGCGCCGAGGGCGACGACCGTCCCGGAGCCGTCCGAGCCGGGGACGTAGGGGAAGGCGGGCGCGTGGTCCATCATGCCCACGAACGCGCCCTCGCGCTCGGCGACGTCCCACACGGCGACGCCGGCCGTGTGGAGGCGGATGAGGACCTCGCCCGCGCCGGCCTCGGGCACGGGGACGGACTGGAGGCGGAGCCGCTCGGGCCCGCCGAAGGCGTCGAGCGCGGCGGCGCGCATAGTTGGTGGACTCTGAGGCATGACGGGAGGAGAGAAACGGGTGGTCCGGCCGAGGCGGCCTGCGGATCGCTGCAGGCCGTGGACGGGCCAGCATAGGCCGGGACGGAGCCGAGCGGCTTGCCTGATCCTCGGCGTGCCGTGCCGGATCGTCCAAGGCGCGCCAATGCGGGATCACGGAGCGAGGGGCGCCGCACGCGCTCAGGAGCCGACGCCGCGCCGGGTGAGCATCTCCTCGGCCCGCGTCCACCGCAGGCCCGGGTAGCGGTCGGTGTCGAGCCCGTGCAGCTGCCCGCGGCCGCTGAACATGTCGCGCATGTACTGCATGCCCTGCCACGCAGGGAACGGGTCGCCCGCCTGCGGGGCGACGAGCTGCGCCGCGCGGATCATCACGCCGAGCATCTCGAGGCTGCCCACCCACTGCGGCGTGTACGTCGTGCCCGTCACGGCCGTCATCGCGCGGGCGAGGCCGCGGGCGCTGAGCGTGTCGCCGGCGATGCGAAGGATGCGCGGGGCAGTGCCGTCGAGCGCGACGGCGGCCGTGTAGGCCGCCGTGTCGTCCTTCGTCGTGAAGTCCAGCGGCTGCTCGGCGCTGCCCCAGTAGAGTACGCGGCGCAGGCGCGGCTGGATGACGGGCATCTCGGCCCCGAGCATGTCCATGAAGGCCCCGTTGAGGACGGACGTCGCGCGGAGCGGCGCGCGGTCGAGGACGGCCTTGAAGGCGCGCCGGAGGTCGAGGTTGCGGTTGTCGCCGGGGCGCGTGGTCGTGTAGTCCTCGGAGAAGTCCGAGGGGATGAAGCGCGGGACGCCGGCGCGGACGGCCGCGTCGAGGAGCACGCCTTGGCGCTCGACGATGACGTCCCAGAGGCCGTTCAGGGCCGAGACGACGCAGTCCGAGCCAGCGACGGCCTCGGCCATCGCGCCGACGTCGGCGGGGTCGGCCTCGGCGACGGTCGCGCCGAGCGCGGCGAGGCGCGGGGCCGCGGCGTCGCCGGGGCGGACGAGGGCGCGGACGGCCGCGCCGCGGGCGACGAGCGCCGTCGCGATGCGAGTGCCGAGGTCGCCCCCCGCACCGGCGAGGGCAATGATCGGTTGAGCCATGGGACAGTCTGGAGTCGAGGAATCGGGACCCGACGCCGAACGTGCCGGCGGTGGGAAGGTGCCGGCGTCAGCGCACGCCGCCCGTGGACGGCACGCCGCCGGTGTCGGGCACGGCGGACTGCGTGTGGAGGTCGCGGACGCGGCCCACAAACGCCGCCATCTGTCCCGCGTCGCCGGGCCGGCCGTGGACGCCCACGCCCGCGCCGGTGTCGGGCATCACGCGGCCGGGGGCTGGCGGGAAGAGCATCGACGTCTGCTCGCCGAATCCGCCGGGCGTGTAGAGGGTGAGCACCCGCGACGTCTCCGGGCGCACGCGAAACGTGTGGGGCGTCCCGCACGGGACCGTCCGCGTCCGCGCGACCTACGCCGCGACGCAGCGGCTCGTCGCGCCGCTGCTGCCGGCGTTCCTCGCGGCGTACCCCAAGGTCCGGGTCGTGCTCGACGCCGACAACCGGCGGGCGGA
>JAYWIE010000292.1:0-11397 GCA_043789155.1 Rubricoccaceae bacterium
GTCGACGGCGACGGCGACACCGACCTCGTCGTCGGCTCGGAGACGAGCACGGACGCCTCGGGCCGCGCCCGCCTCGCGCTCTACCGCAACGTCGGCACCGCGACCGCCCCGAGCTTTGCGGTCGAGGACGCCGACTGGCTCTCGCTCGCCTACGACTACGGCGGCTACGGCCCGGCCGCGGGCGACATCGACGGCGACGGCGACCCGGACCTGCTCGTCGGTGGCTTCAACGGGCGCTTCGCGCTGCTCCGCAACACCGGCTCGGCCACGGCTCCCGTCTTCGCGCTGGACCCGGCCACGACGGGCACGCCCGGCTGGGGCGGCGTCGACGCCGGGCAGTACGGCCGCGGCACGCTCGGCGACGTCGACGGCGACGGCGACCTCGACCTCGTCACGGGCGCGTCGAGCGGGCGCGTCCGGCTCTACCGCAACGCAGGCACGCCGCAGGCCGCGGCCTTCCTCACCGAGGCCAACGGCACGCCGCAGGCGGCCGACCTCGCCTACGCGCTCGCTGTCGGCGTCCCGGACGACACGGGCGAGGACTCCGCACCGACGCTCGCCGACCTCGACCGCGACGGCGACCTCGACCTCGTCGTCGGGACGTCGACGGGCGCGCTCCTCGTCTACCGCAACACGGGCTCCCGCGCCGCCCCGGCGTTCACGCCCGAGGCTCCCGTCGTCGCCGGCCGCCGCCGGACGGCCCCCGCGCTCGCCGACCTCGACGGCGACGGCGACGCGGACCTGCTCGCCGGCACGGACGCCGGAGGCCTCCTCTTCTGGCGGCGCACGGGCGGCACGGCGGCGGAGTCCGGCAGCGCCGCTCCTGCGGGCCGCCTCCGCCTCGACGTCCGCCCGAACCCGTCGTCGGGTGCGTCGCGGTTCACCGTAAGCGCGCCCGTCGCGGGCGAGGCGACCGTGTTTGACGTCCGCGGCCGCGAGGTCCGCCGGCTCCGCTTCGCCGGCACGGACGCCGAGTGGGACGGGCGCGACGCGGCCGGCCGGGCCGTCCCGCCGGGCGTCTACGTCGTTCGCCTCCGCGCCGGCCGCCGGACGGCCACGGCCCGGTTCACGAGGGTAGGATAGGGCAACGGCCAACGGCGAACGGAAAATGCAGTTGGTCGTTGCCCGTTCGCCTCACCGCAGCCTCGCCGTGTAGCGGACCGTCGCCGTCGCGCCGGCCGCGAGGCGGAGGCTCCACGTGGCCGTGCGCGCGTCGAGGCGCTCGGGCTGTACGTCGCGGCCGTCGACGGTCGCGGTTACGATGCGCCAGTCGCCGTAGAAGGCCCGCTCGACGACGTCGACGTCGGCCGCCGTCTCCTTGCGGTTGCGGACCTCGATCTCGACCGTCGTCTCGCGCTCGCGGTCCGAGATCTGCCGGTTTGCCACCTCGCGCCGCGTCCCGACGACGTCGAAGGCGTCGCCGACGTAGAGGCGCAGCGTCTCGCCGCGCGGCGTGTGCTCGATGCGGTCCTCGCCGAGAAACTGGAGCGCGCCGCGCGCGTCGGCTTTGTACACCCGGACGGTGCCCTCGGGCAGCGGCATGCCCATGCGGTTGGCCTCCGTGTTGGCGACCGTCATCACGACCGCGGCCGAGCGCTCCTCGCCCGTCTCGCCCGGCCGCGCCGGGCGGTAGAAGGGGAAGTACTGGCCCGTCGCGTCGATGACCAGCCGCCGGGACGTCCCGACGCCCTGCGCCGAGAGCAGCTCCATCTGCTTCGTCTCGCGCTCGGCGATGTCGGTCGGCGTGGGGAACGTGTAGAGGTGGTACTCGAAGAACGCCTCCTCGGTCGGCGCGGCCGCGTCTGCGGCCATGCCGTACGCCTCGGCGCGCGCCGCCGGCGCGTACCGCGGCTGCTCGGGCTGGACCCGGCGGACGTCGCCGGCGACGAGCTGGAGCGCCGCCTGCCGGTAGCTCGCGCCGGACTGGTTCTCCAGCGTCACCCAGCCCGTCAGGTCGAGGCCCGTCTCGGCCTCGTTCACGACGGCCACGTAGTCCGCCTTCCACGAGATCCCCTCGGTGAGGTAGCGCGCCTCGAGGCGCTGCGGGCCGTCCACGGCCGACTCGAGCTGCCAGAGGAGGCTCGGGCGCGAGAGCAGGCCGTCCGGCAGGCCCGTGAGCTCGATCGTGCCCTCGGGGTCGATCAGCACGCGGCCGTCGTCGAGGCGCACGATGCGGCCCCCACCGGGCTGCGAGATCAGCGTGCCCTCCTCGACGAGCGTCTGGTCTCCGATGCGGCGCACGAGCCGGATGCGCTGCCCGACCGAGGCGTCGAGCACGGACTGCGTGCTGATGAGGTTGTACTGGTAGTTCTGCTCGCGGACCGACACCGCGCCCGGCGACGTCAGCGAGGCGAGCGAGAGGCTCGTCGGGTCGATGCGGGCCGGGACGCCCTCGAAGCGGACGGCGAGCCGGCCGCGGCGCAGCGGGATCGTGCGGACCTCGCGGACGAGGGCGAAGCCTCCGTTGTAAACGGTTAGGGACGTCGACTCCCGGCTCTCGGGCGTCGACACGACGGGCTGGGCGTGGGCGGCCATTGCGGGCAAGAGCGCGGGCAGGAGCGCGAGAAGGGCGAGGCGGCGGTGCATGGGCAGAAGGTGCGGCAGAACCGGAGAGACGTGTGATTGTGTCGGTTCGTGCGTGCCCGCGCGCGTCAACTGTAAGCGAAGGCCGGTATCGGACGGCGCGCCGGTGTACTTTGGCACACAGAAGGGGGCCCGGCCGGGTCCCGACCTGGGCCGCCACGCACGGACGCAGCGGAACCTGCGCCCGGGAAGTGGACTAGGAGTTCACAGAGCCGGTTGCTCCTTTTCGTTCCCGGTCTCTACCTTTGGCCCGCATCTCCCCCCCACCCGTTCCCCCTTTAGAGGACCCCTCATGCTCAATGTGGCACTCGTAGGCCTGCTCGCCGGTACGCTGGCGATCGGCGGCGGTGACAGCAAAAACCCGCAGACCGGCGAGAAGCCGGCTGTTGACAACGCTGTCCCCGGCATCTTCATCTCGTCCGACGCCTCGGCCTCGGAGACCCCGAACACGATTCAGGACACCTACGCCTTCGGCATGGCCGACGGCCGGTCCCCGCTGCGCCTCTGGGCCAACTACGGGCAGGGCGACGCGAGCGACATCTGGAACACCAGCGGCGACACCCAGGACCTGACCCTCGCCGGCTCGGCCGGCAAGATCGTGACGCGCCGCGCGGCCTTCGGGGCCGAGCTCGGCCTCCCGGTCGGCTTCTTCGGCTTCGGCCTCGGCGTCGGCGGCCAGCTCACGCTCGCCCAGAACGAGTTCGAGATCACGGCCGGCTCGCCCATCGGCGCGGTCGCCGCGGGCGGCAACGGCGACGTCTCGGGCAACTTCGGTCTCCAGCAGGCCAAGGTCTACGGTTCGGCCAGCGCCGGCCCGATCACGCTCCACGGCGGCTACGTCTTCGATCTCGGCGAGGACCGCACTTACGCCCCGGGCACGCTCGGCCAGGCCCAGACGTTCCAGACGCCGGGCGGCGCAGTGCCGCTCCCGGCCGGCACGCCGCTCTTCGTCAACCCCACCACGGGCCGGGTCCTCCCGCAGCCGTTCGTCGGCGCGCAGACGGGCTTCCAGGCACTCCAGGTCCCGACGCAGCTCTCGACGTCGGACGGCCGTGACGCGGCGTTCTTCGGCGCGGACTTCGACTACCCGTCCCGCGTGCTCCGCCTCTTCGGCGGCGTGGACTACTACAAGCTCTTCAGCCGCGCGGACGAGGCCCAGACGGTTGGTGACGAGAGCCTCGTCCGTGGCGACGACTTCGTCAACGCTGTCTTCGGCCTCGGCGTCCGTCTGAGCGTCTTCGAGCTCGGCGCTGCCCTGCAGATGCAGACGCGCTTCTCGCAGCCGATCGTCGGCGGCCTCGGCACCGCCAGCGGCATCGGCGGCTTCGCCGCGACGGTTGCCCCGTACATCCGCATCTCGCCGCCGCAGATCCCCGCCTCGATCTTCATCAAGGGCGCGGTGCAGGACGAGTACACGGAGTTCGGCTACGCCCTCGCCGGTGGCAACTCGCCGAAGCCGGCCTTCGGCTTCACGGCTGGCCTCTCGGTCGGGTTCAACTGATCAGCCCTCGCGCCTGATCGACCCCCTGGGGACCGTCCGGCCTGTGCCGGGCGGTCCCTTTCCGTTCGACGACCCCGTCCTGTGGCTCGACTGCTCGCCCTTCTCGTCCTCCTCGCCGGCTGCGCCCTCTCGCGCGGCCCGCAGACGCTCGCCGAACGCACGGCCGACACGCGGCAGCGCCTCGACGCCGCCACGACGCCCGACGCCCGCCGCGACGAAGCCGTGCAGCTGCTCGCCGGTGCCGGCCTCACGCCCATCGCCGGCGTCCGCGGACCGAGCGCACGCTACACGGCCGGCCGCCTCGTCGGCGGGGTCGTGCCGGGGCGCAGCTACGGCCTGCGCGACACGCTCGTCGTCGCTGCGGCCGCGCTCGACGGACCGTCCGCGGCGACGCTCGTCGAGGCGGCCCGCCTGCTCACGGCTCGCGCCGACGCCCGGGGCGACTGGCCGCAGCGCAGCATCCTCGTCGTGCTGTGGGACGCCGGCCTGAGTGCCGACGAGGGCCTCGCCGCCGTCCGCGCCTTCCCGCTGTGGCCGCGCGGGGCCGTCCTCCAGACGGTCGTCGTCACCGGCGACGGCCGCGCAACCGGCGTCCGACCCGGCGACGCTGACGTCCGGATCGACACGGGCACGGTCCCCGACGACCGGGCTGTCACGGGCCTCGTCGATGCCCTCTACCTCGCCGCCGTCGCGCCCTGATGCTGCCCGTGCTCGCCACCGACTCGGTCTCCGAAGACCTCTCGCGCGCCGTCGGCTACGCGCTGATGTGGGGGCTCGAGGGCGTCGCCGTGGGAAGCGTCGGCGGCGAGCGGGTGCCGTTCGTCAACGAGGTGGCCCTGCGGCGGCGGCTCGAGCTCAGCGAGATGCCGCTCGCGGCCGCTGAGCCGGGCCTGTTCGAGGGCGACGCCGGCCGCCGCGCGGTCTGGCTCAACGACGTCGCCGCGTTCGACGACACGGCCGCCTTCTGCCGCCGCATGGGCTGCGGCGTCGTGCGCGTCGGCGCGCTCGGCGCGGGTGGCGAGCCCGAGCAGCGCGTCGAGGCGCTCCGCGCGCTCGGCGACGCGGCGGGCCGCGCCGGGCTCGTCCTCGCCGTCCGCCACGGCGCGGACACGGCCGTCGCGAGCGCCTCCGACCTCGCCACGCTGCTCGCGGCCGTCGGCCACCCGGCCGTCGGAGCCGACTGGCGGCCGGCCGAGTCCCCGGGTGAGGTGCCGCTCGACGGCCTCGACGCCCTGCTCGGCGCAGGCTGCCGCGTCGCCTGCGTCGGCGTCGCCGACGCGCAGACGGCCGACGACGGCGCGCGCGTCGGCGCTACGGTCGGCGCGGGTGACATGGGCTGGGACGCGGTCCTGGTCCGCCTCGCGGCGTCCGGCTTCGACGGTCCGCTCGCGCTGCGCGTCGACGGCCGGCCGAGCGGCCCGGCCGGTCTCGCCTCGGGGAGCGCGCTCGTCCGCCTCATCCGTACGGCCCGCCGGGCCGCAGCCCCATGAGTGCGCGCCCGACAGCGGGGGCTCCGGACCGCGACGCCTCCCACGTCTTCACCGCACCACCGCCGCCGACGGTCGCGTCCAGGCTGTGGTTCGCGTGGGTCGCGGTGGTGTCGGTCGTGTGCTGCTCGCTGTTCAGCCCGCCGCTCGTGCTCCACTCTGCCTTCCGCCCGACCGCCCGCACGTTCCTGTCGTGGATGCGCCCGTGGAGCCGGACCGTCCTGTGGCTGTGCGGGATCCGGTCGCGCCTGGTCGTCCGAGCGCCGCTGCCCGAGGGGCCGGTCGTGTTCGTCGCCAACCACCAGAACTCGGCCGACGTGCTGATGACGTCGGCCCGGATGCCGCGGCCGTTCCTCTACGTCGCCCGGCACGAGCTACGGACGTGGCCGATCGTCGGGTGGGTGCTCGAGAAGACGGCGTGCGTGTTCATCGACCGCTCGAGCGCGCGGCGCGCCATCGAGACGCTCCGCGTCGCCGGCGAGCGCATCCGCGGCGGCGAGTCCGTGCTGCTCTTCCCCGAGGGCGGCCGCAGCTATACGCACCACACCGAGGCTTTCATGCGCGGCTCGTTCATGCTCGCGCTCGAGGCTGGCGTGCCCGTCGTGCCGGTCGCGCTCGTCGGCAACGTCGGCGTGCTCGACGAGCGCGGCCGCCGGGCGCGGCGCGGCGAGACGCGGATCGTCATCGGCGCAGCCGTCCCGACCGAGGGCCTCACGCGCGCCGACGCCGGCGCGCTCGCAGAGCAGATGCGCGCGGCCATCGAAGCGGAGTTGTCGGTGTATGGTTGAAGGGTTGAAGGGTTGAAGGGTTGAAGGGTTGAAGGGTTGAAGGGTTGAAGGGTTGAAGGGTTGAACCGGTCAATTGAAACGGTTCCATTCGAATTGCTGAAACACTAAAACCATGTCATCCCGGACCTGATCCGGATCTGCCTTTTGCATTCTCCTGCGTGAAGAAACACAAAAAGGCAGATCCCGGATCGAGTCCGGGATGACAAGTGGAAAGGTGGGTGCAAATTCCGTCGTTCCGTCGTTCCGTCGTTCCGTCGTTCCGTCGTTCCGTCGTTCCGTCGTTCCGTCGTTCCGTCGTTCCGTCTGCTCCGAGGCTCCCGAGGGACGTCGGTATCTTCGACGGCTGCCGCCTCCCGCTCCGAATGGCCACGTCTCGCAAAAGCCGACCTACCGCCGCCCGCCCCGCGCCGCTCGACGGCAACGAGGTGTGGAAGCGCCGCAGCCGCGTCCGCGCGACCGGCCCCGTGCTCCGCTCCGACGACTCGGCGTGGGACCGGCTCCCGGCGTGGAGCCAGAACGCGATCTGCATCGGCTTCCTGCTCGTCGTCGCGCTCGGCTTCTTCGCCCCGACGACCTTCGGCGGCAAGGCCTTCGCCGGCGGCGACACCGTGCAGTGGCGCGCGACGGCCGAGGCGCAGATCGCCTACGAGGCCCGCACCGGCGACGCCGCGCTGTGGGCCCCCAACGTCTTCGGCGGCATGCCGGGCTACCTCGTGACGTACGCGTCGCCCGTGCCCGGCGTCGACAGCGTCGTGTCATTTCTGCGCGGGCTCGGGCTGTGGCCTGCGGCCCACATGTTCGTGCTGCTGCTCGGCGTGTACCTGCTCGTGCTGTACCTCACCCGGACGCGCCTGCCGGGCGTCGTGGCGGCCGTCGGCTTCGGGCTCTCGACGTACCTCCCGATCATCCTCACGGCTGGCCACAACACCAAGTTCGTCGCGCTCGCCTTCGCGCCGTGGCTGCTGCTCGCCTTCGCGGGCGTCATCCGGCGCGAGCCCGGCACGAAGCGCCTCAAGAGCGCCTTTCTGACGCTCCTGTTCGCCATCGCCGCCGCGACGAACCTGCGCGCCGGGCACGTCCAGATCACGTACTACATCGTCATCGTGGCCGCGATCTGGTGGATCGCCGAGGGCGTCACGGCCGTCCGCACCGGGGCCACGCGGACGTTCGCATTCTCGACGGGCCTGCTCGTGCTCGGCTCCGTGCTCGGCCTCGCGATGGTGGCCCACCCGACGCTCGTGCAGTGGGAGTTCAAGGCCTTCACGACGCGCGGCGCGGCCGCCGGCGGCGGGCTCGCGTGGGACTACGCGATGGAGTGGAGCCAGGGCTGGGGCGAGCTGCTGACGCTGCTCGTCCCGGACGCCTACGGCGGCGGCGGCGGCCTCTACTGGGGCCCGAAGGTGTTCACGGCCGGGCCGCACTACGTCGGGCCCGTCATCGCGCTGCTCGCGCTCATCGGGGCCGTCGGCGTGGCGCGGCGGTCCGTGGTCGCGTTCGCGGTCGCGGCCGTGGTCATGACGGGCTTCGCGCTCGGCGACCACTTCGAGCCCCTCAACCGCGCCGCCTTCGCCGCGCTGCCGCTGTTCAGTACGTTCCGCGTGCCCGAGACGTGGCTCTCGGTCGTCGTGCTGCTGCTCGCGCTGCTCGCCGGCTGGGGCGCGTACTACCTCCAGCGGCGCGAGGCGACGCCCGAGGCCGAGGCCCGCAAGCGCCGCGTCGCGTGGGGCTCGATCGCCGTCTTCGCCGTGCTCATCGGCTGGCTGTGGCTCACGGGCGGGGCCGGGCTGTCGTTCGAGAAGCCGGGCGAGGCCGCGCAGGTCGCGCAGATGGCCGGCCAGCAGGCCGTCGCAGCGGGCCTCTCGCCGGCGGACCCGCAGGTCGTCCAGGCGGGCAACCAGTACCTCGCGCAGCAGCGGGCGGGCCGCGTCGCCGCGTTCTCGTCGGACGCCGGGCGCTCCTTCCTCTTTCTCGTCCTCGCCGCGGCGTGCGTGGCGCTGCTCGCGCTGCGCCGCGCGCCCGCGTTCGCCGGCCTCGCCGCGCTCGCGCTGCTCGCGACCGTGGACCTCTGGGGCGTCGGCCGGCGCTACGTCTCCGACGACGCGCCGTCGGTCCAGCGCCGGACGGACCCCGAGGCCGTCCTCCGCGCCCAGCAGACTGACGCCGACCGCTGGCTCGCCGAGCGCGCCCGCGCGGCCGGGCCGGGCGCGTGGCGCGTGCTCCCGCAGGGCATCCTCAACACGGCCGGCCCGTCGTACTACGCCGAGTCCGTCGGCGGCTACAACGGCGTGCGGCTGGCGACGTTCGAGGACTACCAGGCCAAGACGCTGCCGGACTCGCTCGCGGGCTTCAACCGCAACGCGCTGCGGCTGCTCGCCGTCCGCTACGTCGTCGCGCAGGGCGCGGTGCCGGGCCTCGCGCCGGTCTTCCAGGACCCGCAGACGGGCCAGGTCGTCTCCGAGGACACCGCCGCCGCGCCGCGCGCCTACCTCGTCGACCGCGTCGAGGTCGTGCCGGACGCCGAGGCCGTCCGCGCCCGCGTTCGCGACGCCCGCACGGACCTGCGCCGCGTCGCGTTCATCGCGGCCGACGTGCCTGGCGTCTCGGCCGCCGCGCTGAGCCGCCCGCCCGGTGCCGCGCCGCCCGGTGCCACGCCGCCCGGTGCCGCGCCGCCAGACTCCGCCTCGGGGTCGCCCGGGGCCGGCACGCGCGTCCGCCTCACCCGTTTCGAGCCCGACGAGATCGTGTGGCAGGTCCAGACGGACCGGCCGCGGCTCTTCGTCGCGAGCGAGGTCTACTACCCGGCGGGCTGGACGGCCCGCGTCGACGACGCCGAGACGCCGATCGTGCAGGTCGACGGGCTCGTGCGCGGCGTCGCGGTCCCGGCCGGGCGGCACATTGTCACGATGCGCTTCCGCCCCGAGAGCGCGCGCGAGGGCCTGCTCGTCTCGTGGATCGCGACGCTGCTCGCCTACGGCGGCGCGCTCGCCATCGGCGGCCTGATCTGGTACCGGAAGGGCAAGGAGGCGTGACCGCCGGGGATGCGGGACCGCGCGCGGGCGCGCGCCGGGATGCGGGATGCGCAGACGGCCGGTGCACCTCGCATCAGGTCAGGTCCGGGCTCGCCCGGCGGGTTCACCCGGCCGCATCCCGCATCCCATATCCCGCATCCCGCTGATGCGCGTCCTCCTCGTCACGTACTACTTCCCGCCCTCCGGCGGGGCGGGCGTGCAGCGGCCGCTGAAGTGGGCGCGGTACCTGCCCGCGGCCGGCGTCGAGCCCGTCGTGCTGACGGTCCGGGCGGGCGCGTACCCGCACCTCGACGCCGGGATGCTCGCCGACGTCCCGGCCGGGACGGAGGTCTACCGGACGGCCGCGCCGGACCCGTTCGGCCTCTACGGCGGGCTCACGGGCCGCTCCCGCAGCGACGCCGTCGCCGCCCGGACGGGCCACGTCGGGCAGTCCGAGCGCCCCGCCGAGCGCGCGGCGCGCTGGCTCCGCGCCAACGTCTTCGTCCCCGACGCGCGCGTCGGGTGGGTGCCGTTCGCGCTGCGGCAGGCGCGCCGCCTGCACCGCGCGCGCCCGTTCGACGCCGTCGTGACGACGGGCCCGCCGCACTCGGCCCACCTCGTCGGGCTCGCGCTGCGGCGCGCGGGCCTGCCGTGGCTGGCGGACTTCCGCGACCCGTGGACGCAGATCCACTACACGGGCGCGCTCGCCCGCACGCGCGCCGCCGCTCGCATGGACGCCGCGCTCGAGCGCCGCGTGCTGGCCCGCGCCGACCGCGTCGTGACGGTCTCGGAGCCGCTGCGCCGCGACCTGCTCGCGATCGCGCCCGAGGCCCGCATCAGCGTCGTCCGCAACGGCTTCGACCCGGCCGACTTCCCCGACCCCCCGCCGGCGGTCCGCGCGGACCGCTTCGAGCTGGCCTACGTCGGCTCGCTCTACGCCGTGCCGCGCGCCCTCCTGGACGCGCTCGGGCGGCTCCGCGAGCGGGGAGAAGACGTCGTGCTGCGCGTCGTCGGGTCCGTGCCCGAGGGCGTCCACGAGGCCGCCGCCGCGCGCGGCGTCGCGGTCGAGACCGAGCCCGCCGTGCCGCACGCCGCGGCGGTTGACGTGATGCGGCGGGCGGCGCTGCTGCTGCTCGTCGTCGAGCCGTGGAGCTACGCTGCGGGCGTCGTGCCGGGCAAGACGTTCGAGTACCTCGCCTCGGGCCGGCCCGTCGTGGGCATCGGGCCCGTGGACGGCGAGGCCGCGCAGATCGTCGCCGCCGCGGGGGCCGGCGAGACGCTGGACCACGGCGACGTCGACGGCATCGCGCGCGTGCTCTCCCGCCACCGCGCGGCGTGGGCCGCCGGGACGCCGCGCGCCGGGGCCGCGCCCGACGCCCTCGCCGACTACGCCCGGCCCGTGCAGGCCGCGCGCGTGGCCGAGCTGCTCCGCGACATCGCCCTGCCGCCATGACGCGCCTGCGCGCCACCGCTTCCGTCGCCCTCTGCGTTCTCGCTGGATGCGGGACGGGCGCGCGCCTCGCGCCGGGGCAGCTCCCGCCCGGGACGGTCGCGTTCCTGCCGCTCGACGGCGACGGGCGCGACGCCGCGGGCCGGCACGCGCTCGTGACGCACGGGCCGCTTTTCGTGCCCGACCGCGCCGGACGCGCGGGCCGCGCGCTCGCGTTCGACGGCCGCGACGACAGCGCCGAGATCCCGCCCGCGCCCGACCTCGCCTTCGACCTCCGGACGGAGAGCTACGCCGTCGCGCTGTGGGTCCGGTCGGACGCGCCCGGCACCGCGCGTCTCGTCCAGACGTGGGACGAGCGCGCCGACGCCTACGCCTTCTCGCTCCAGACCGACGCCGACGGCCTCGACGGCGTCGTGTACGACCGCGGCCGCGCGTCGCTCGTCCGGATCCCGGCGCTGTGGGACGGCGCGTGGCACCACGTCGCCGTCACGTTCGACGCCGCGCGCGGCGTCCTCGCCGGCTACCGCGACGGCGTCGAGGTGAGCCGCCTGCCGGTTGTGGCGCGGGTCGAGCCTCGCAC
>JAYWIE010000293.1:0-3185 GCA_043789155.1 Rubricoccaceae bacterium
CCTGCGCCGCCTCGCCGTCGTGGCCGCGCTCGCCGGCCTCGGCGCGGCGTGGTGGTGGCAGCACACGCTCCTGCTGACGCGCGTCGAGGTGACCGGGACCGTCCACGCGGACCCGGCCGAGGTCGCCCGCCTCACCGGTGCCCGCCCCGGCACCGACGCCGTCTTCGGGCTCTCGACCGTGCTCGTCGCCGACCGCGCGCAGCGCAGCCCGTGGGTCCGGACGGCCCGGGTCCGGCGGCTGCCGTCCGGGACGCTGGCCGTCCGCGTGACCGAGCGCGAGCCCGTCGTGCTCGTGATGCGCCGCGGCCGCCCGGCCGGCTACTTCGACGCCGAGGGCGTCGCGCTCCCGCTCGCGGCCGACACCGTCCGCTACGACGTGCCGCTGCTGACGGGGGCCGTGCCCGACGTCCGCGCCGGCGACCGCGCCGAGAGCGCCGCCCTCCGCGACCTCCTCGCCGCGCTCGCCGCGGCCGACGACGGCACCGACGCGCTCGTCTCTGAGGTCGAGTGGCGCGGGCCGGGCCGGGCCGTCCTCTGGACGACGCCCGCCGGCGGGCACCCGTCCATCCCCGTGCGCCTCGGCCGGACCGGCGTCGCGGACCAGCTCGCGCGCCTGCGCGCCTTCTGGGACCAGTCCGTGCTGCCGCGCCCGCGCGCGCGCGTCCGCACGGTCGACCTCCGCTTCGCCGGGCAGGTCGTCACCGAAGAGGGCGACCCGCAGCCCGACTCGGCCGCCGCCCCGGCTGCCCCGGCTGCCCCGGCTGCCCGTCCGGCTGCCCGCCCGGCCACCGCTTCCCGCCCCGTTTCCTCCACCCCGGACGCCGGGTAGGGCCGCGCGCGGTCTCGTCCGCGCCTCTCCCCGGCGTCTCCCTCTCCCCACCCTCATGACCGACCACACCCCCACCGACCGCCTCGTCGTCGGCGTCGACATCGGCACGACCAAGATCTGCGCCGTCGTCGCGAGCCAGGACGCCTCGGACCGCATCCACATCCGCGGCGTCGGCGTCGCCGAGAGCGACGGCCTCAACCGCGGCGTCGTCGTGAACATCGACAAGACCGTCGAGGCCGTCAAGAAGGCCATCGGCGAGGCCGAGCGGGCCGCCGGCGCGACGACGCGCTCGGTCATCGTCGGCATCGCCGGCGACCACATCCAGTCCTTCCAGAGCCGCGGCGTCATCACCGTCTCGGGCGGCGAGATCGACCGCGACGACGTCCGACGCCTGCTCGAGGACACGCGCCACGTGGCCATGCCGGCCGACCGCGAGATCCTGCACGTGCTCCCGCAGGAGTTCATCGTCGACGGGCAGGACGGCGTGGCCGACCCCATCGGCATGTCCGGCGTGCGCCTCGAGGCCAACGTCCACATCATCACCGGCCTCGTCTCGGCGGCCAAGAACGTCTACCGCTGCATCGAGAAGGCCGGCTACCAGGTGGACGACATCGTGCTCGAGCCGCTGGCCTCCAGCCACGCCGTGCTCCACGACGACGAGAAGGAGGTCGGCGTGGTCCTCGTCGACATCGGCGGCGGCACGACCGACATCGCCATCTTCGAGGACAAGACGATCCGCCACACGGCCGTCATCGCCGTCGCCGGCAACAAGGTCACGGACGACCTCCGCAAGGGCCTCGGCATCCTCCACGACCAGGCCGAGCGCCTCAAGCAGCAGTTCGGCGTGGCCCTCGTGGACATGGTCACGGAGGACCAGGAGATCACGATCCCCGGCATCGGCGGCCGCCCCGAGAAGTCCATCTGGCAGTCCACGCTCGCCCAGATCATCCAGCCGCGGCTCGAGGAGATCCTCGAGATCGTCGCCATCGAGGTGAAGCGCTCGGGCTACGGCCGGCACCTCTCGGCGGGCGTCGTGCTCACCGGCGGCGGCGCGCTCATCCCGGGCACGGCCGAGCTCGCCGCCGACATCCTCGGCTTGGAAGCCCGCATCGGGCGGCCGCTCGGGCTCACGGGCGGGCTCGTCGAGGAGGTCTCGAGCCCCAAGTTCGCGACCGGCGTGGGCCTGGTGTTGCACGGCTTCCGCGTCGGCGCGACGTCGGGCGCGAGCCTCGTCGCGGCCGAGACCCGCGGGGCGGCGCAGACGGCCGGCCACGCGCTCGCCGTCGGTGCGCCGCCCGCCTCTGAGGGCGACGGCGCGGCCGCGGCCCCGCCCGTGCTCGAGGGCGAGTACGACGAGGAGGCCGACACGCTCGTCGCCAAGATCACCGACCGCATGCGGCGCTGGTTCGACGAACTCTGACGTCGTTTCCGGCCCATGTCGGAAACCGAATGATGATATGTTGCGATAGTGTGACAGCGGAGCCGGCGGATCGCCGGTTGTCACCTGTCGCGGCTCGGCCCGCACCCGCGGGCCTCTCACCCTGGCATTCACTATCCGGAGGGACACTCTCATGAGCCACGATTCACCGACTCGGTTCAGCTTCGACGACACCGCCCAGACGAACGCGCAGATCCGCGTCATCGGCGTCGGCGGCGGCGGCGGCAACGCCGTCAACAACATGCTCACCAAGGGCATCCACGGCGTCGAGTTCATCGCCGTCAACACGGACGCGCAGGCGCTCCAGAACAACACCGCGCCCGTCAAAATCCAGATGGGCCGCACGCTCACGCAGGGCCTCGGGGCCGGCGCGCGCCCGAGCGTCGGCTCGGACGCCGCGCGCGAGAGCCAGCGCGAGATCGAGGCCGCGCTCGAGGGCGCGGACATGGTCTTCATCACGGCCGGCATGGGCGGCGGGACCGGCACGGGCGCGGCCCCGGTCGTCGCGCAGATCGCCAAGGGCCTCGGCATCCTGACCGTCGCCGTGATCACGAAGCCGTTCGGCTTCGAGGGCCCCAAGCGCGCCCGGACCGCCACGGACGGCCTCCAGGAGCTCCGCGACGTCGTGGACACGCTCATCGTGATCCCCAACGAGAGCCTGCTCGACATCGCCGGCGACGACACGTCGGTCACGGACGCCTTCGGCATGGCCGACGACGTCCTCTACAACGCCACGCGCGGCATCTCGGACCTCATCACGGTCCACGGCCTCGTCAACCTCGACTTCGCCGACGTCCGCACGACGATGTCCGACGGCGGCACGGCCATCATGGGTGCGGCGACGGAGGCCGGCGACGGCCGCGCCGAGCGCGCCGCCCGCGAGGCCATCTCGAGCCCGCTGCTCGACGGCGTCTCGAT
>JAYWIE010000294.1:0-3183 GCA_043789155.1 Rubricoccaceae bacterium
CCCTGCGACGAGGCGTCCGGCTGCCAGACGCCGTCGGCGTTGGGCGTCCCGCCGCGTTCGAGAAAGGCGACGTTGAGCCGCCGCGGCGCGGCCGGGTTCGAGACGTCGTACGCGGACCCGCGGAAGGTCCCGACGCCGATCCAGTTCCGGAGCGACGAGAGCGAGTAGTAGCCGGCGAGCGTCGTCTCGGTCGAGTCGAACCGGATCTCGACAGGCACGTCGCCGTCCGCGGTCACGGTCGAGGTGATGAAGACAAAGTTGCGCCCACGGTCGATGCTCCCGTTGAGGGCCTCGCCGCCGAAGTCGACGCCGGTAAGCCACTGCGGCGGGCCGACCCATTCCGTCGTGAGGCCCGGCTCGCCGCCACGCGCCGCAGTCGCGGGCAGAGCGTCCGAGGCGAACGGCGCGGCCGGGAGCACGCGGGCGGGCTGAGCGACGGCCGCCGGAGCGAAGGCCGCCGGAGCCACGAGGAGCGCGGCTGCGACGGCGAGGCGCGGCAGGGTGGAGCAAAGAGGCATCGGGGCGAACGGCTGTATCTGAGCACCCTACACGTCGGCCGCCTCTCGTGACCAGCCCCGGTGTGACTTGCCGACGCGCTGCCTGCTACCGAGCGACCGTCACGAGGGCCGGACGGCCGGGCTGCCCGTCCACGGCGACGCGGACGAGGTAGACGCCCGGCGGCAGCGACCGCCCGTCGAGCGCCTCGGTGTGCGCGCCCGCCGCGCGCGGCCCGTCCGCAAGCACGGCGACCTCGCGCCCGAGCACGTCCGTGACCGAGACGCGGACGCTCGCCGGCGCGGCCGTCTCGAAGCGCACGCGGGCGGTCCCGCGGACCGGGTTCGGGCCGACCGTGACCTCGCTCGCGGCCGCCTCCGGCGAGCCCTCGCTCGCGACAGGCGTGGTGAGGCGGACGACCGAGATGCCGCCGGTCCGGTCCGACACGAGGATCCGCCCTGACGGCAGGTACGGGTAGACCGCCCACACGCCGTTGGTGCCGAAGCTGGTGCCGGGATACGTGTCGTAGAACGCGACCTCGACCGGCGCTGTTGGCACCGAGATGTCGAACACGCGCAGGCCCTCGGTGTAGTGGGCCAGGAAGAGGCGGTCGCCGCGGACGTAGCAGTTGTGAACCACCGCCCGCCCGTCGACGACGATCTCGCCGACGAGCTCGACGTTGTCGGGGTCCTGCACGTCGAAGATGCGCGTCCACCGGCCGGACGTCCCGATCTCGTCGCCGACGAACGCGTAGCGGCCGTCGGTCGTGAGGCAGACGTTGTGCGCGCCCGAGCCGGGGTAGTTGAACAGCGCCCGCCGCGTCATCGCGGCCGGGTTGGACGCGTCGACGATGTCGATGCCCTGCCCGTAGATCGCGGCCGCGTAGAGCGTCGTGCCGCGGACGCCAATGTCGTGGACGTAGAACGGCTCGTACGCCCCGAGGAACGTCGGCGCGACCGGGTTCGCGAGCGAGTACACGCGAATCCCGCCGAGGCCGCCGCCCGCCCGTCGCCCGCCGTGGACGTACAGGCGGTCGCCGACGATGGCGTGCGTGTGCTGCCCGCCCTGCGAGACGCCCGGCTGCGTCTGGAGCTGCCCCACGACGACGGGCCGCGTCGGGTCGGCGAGGCTTACGATCTGCATCGGCCCGACCTCGTTGACGACGTACGCGTACTGCCCGTAGGTCTCGACCTCCTTCGAGTCGCTCGTGCCCGCGGAGAGCGGCACGAACGCGACCTCGACCGGCGGCACGGCCGTGACGTCCACGACGACGAGGCCGCTGCTCTGGAGCGCGCCGAGGGCGTACTCGCGGCCGTTGGGCGCGGCGTAGCCCCAGACGTCGGCGTAGCCGGCGCGCGCGTTGTAGGTGCCGACCAGCTCGGCGTTCAGGTTCGTGCTGCGACGCGCGTCGGGAGCTTCGCTCGCCGCAGGCAACGCGTCGGAGACGAACGGGCCGACCTGGCCCGCGGCGGGCGCGGCGGCGAGAAGGGCGGCGGCGAGGACGATCGGGCGCATGGGCGGTGCGGTGGCTCGCGGCCAAGGTAGGCCGTCAGGGCCGCGCCGCCGCGTCGAGCGTGATCTTGAGCGACACGTCGAGCGCGCGGACCGAGTGCGTGAGCGCGCCGGACGAGACGAAGTCGACGCCCGTCGCGGCGATGCCGGCGACGGTGTCCAGCATGATGTTGCCCGACGCCTCCGTCTTCAAGCGCCCGCCGACGCGCCGGACGGCCTCGGCGAGGACCGACACGTCGAGGCCGCCGGGCGTCCGCCGGGCCATGTTGTCCAGCAGGACCGTGTCGACGCGCAGGCCCTCGGCGTGGGCCGCGAGCACCTGGTCGACCTCGCCGAGCGTGCGGGCCTCGATCTCGACCGGAACGCCGGGGGCGACGCGCTCAGTGACCGCGGCGAGCGCGGCCCGGATGCCGCCCGCCGCCTCGATGTGGTTGTCCTTGACGAGCACGCGGTCGAACAGCCCGACGCGGTGGTTGGCGGCCCCGCCGAGGCGGACGGCGAGCTTGTCGAGCAGGCGCAGGCCCGGAGCCGTCTTGCGCGTGTCGAGCACGACGGCCGGGCGCGCGGCCTCGGCGAAGGCGTGCGCCGCCGTGGCGATGCCGGACATGCGCTGCACGAGGTTCAGCGCCAGCCGCTCGGCGACGAGGATCGAGCGCGCCGCGCCGCGGACGGTCCCGACGGTCGTCCCGGCCGCGACGGCGTCGCCGTCGGCCGCCGACCACGCGAGCACGAGGCCCGCGTCGACAGCCGCGCAGACGCGCTCGGCGACGGCCAGCCCGGCGACGACGCCGTCCTCCTTGACGAGAAAGCGCCCCGTCGCCCGCACGTCCGGCCCGACGGTCGCCTCCGTCGTCACGTCGCCCGCGCCGACGTCCTCGGCGAGCGCGCGGGCAATCAGGGCCGGCAGGTCAGCCTCGACGTCGGCAGGGAGGGGAAGCATCGGGTTGAGGGGTTGAGAACGGTCAACTGAAATAGTTCCTCTTCGTTGGCCTCAAGAACAAAAATGTGTCATCCCGGACGTGGTCCGGGATCTGCCTTTTGCATTCTACAACGTGAGGAAAAGACGAAAGGCAGATCCCGGATCACGTCCGGGATGACAAGTAGGAGGGTAGGTGCAAATTTGCCCACTGCCCACTGCCCACTGCCCACTGCCCACTGCCCACTGCCCACTGCCCA
>JAYWIE010000295.1:0-11314 GCA_043789155.1 Rubricoccaceae bacterium
GCCTTCGCAGCCGGCTGCGAAGGCGCGGGCGGAGGCGGCGGTGTCGTCGAGCGGGAACGGCAGGTCGCGGGCGAGGTCGCGCACGGACGGCGGGTGGGCGGGCGGCCAAGATAGAGGCGCAGGCCTGCACGGGGAAGAATGGGTTAACCCGCTTCCGGCCGGCGTTTGCGAAGGTCTGTTGGTTGGCGGCGCGGGCGGCGGGGCCCTAGCTTCCCCGGCTCGACTGCCCACAGCGCGC
This sequence comes from Rubricoccaceae bacterium, assembly GCA_043789155.1. Taxonomy (GTDB): domain Bacteria; phylum Bacteroidota; class Rhodothermia; order Rhodothermales; family Rubricoccaceae; genus DASVSE01. The sequence continues at coordinate 239 of JAYWIE010000295.1, forward strand.
CCCTGCGGCACCCGTGGGCCCGGCGCGCCGAGCGGCGCGCCCTCCGTTTCCGACCGCCGAGCGGCGGCCCTGCCTCCGCGGACCCCTGTCCGCCTCCGACATGAACACCACCTCGTTCAAGACCTTCTCCGCGAAGCCGGCCGGCGTCCCCGGCGGCATCGAGCAGAAGTGGTACGTGGTCGACGCCGAGAACGAAGTCGTCGGCCGGCTCGCCGCCCGCATCGCGACCGTCCTCCGCGGCAAGCACAAGCCCGAGTACACGCCCCACGTCGACACGGGCGACTTCGTCGTCGTGATCAACGCCGAGAAGGTCCGCTTCACCGGCAAGAAGGAGACCGACAAGGAGTACTTCCGCCACACGGGCTACCCCGGCGGCGTCAAGCTGCGCACGCCCAAGGAGGTCCGCGCGCTGAAGCCGACGTTCATCGTCGAGAACGCGGTCAAGGGCATGCTCCCGCACACCAAGCTCGGCCGCGCGATGCTCTCGAAGCTCAACGTCTACGCCGGCGCGGAGCACCCGCACACGGCCCAGCAGCCCGAGCCGCTCTCCTTCTAAATGCGGTTTGAGGTTTGGGGTTTGAGGTTGTTCTGCCCAAACATCAAACCCCAAACGTCAAACCTGTCTTTCCTATGGCAACCCAGTTCCAGGCCGTCGGCCGCCGCAAGACGTCCGTCGCCCGCGTCTACCTCCGCCCCGGCTCGGGCGCGGTCGTGGTCAACAAGAAGCCGCTCGCGGAGTACCTCCCGACGGAGATCCGGCAGCGCCACGCGACGGCCGCCCTCGACCTCACCGAGCTCCGCGGTCAGTTCGACGTGCTCGTCAACGCGCACGGCGGCGGCCTCTCGGGCCAGGCCGGCGCGATCCAGCTCGGCATCGCCCGCTGCCTCGTCGAGTTCAACGACGAGCTCCGCAAGCCGCTCCGCGACGCCGGCTACCTCACGCGCGACCCGCGCATGGTCGAGCGCAAGAAGTACGGCCAGCCCAAGGCCCGCAAGAAGTTCCAGTTCAGCAAGCGGTAAACCGCTTGGGTGGCACGTGGACGGGTGGCAGGTTTCAGGTGTCTTTCTCACCTGTCACGTGCTCACCTGCCACGTGTCACCATTAATCCCTCACCCCGCGCGCCGCGCTCCCGGGTTTCCGCAGACGTGGAATCGGAGCGACCGACGGCCGCGGGGGCGGCACAACCCACTCCGGCGCTCCGCGCCACCGCTATGCCTCGCGTATCGATCGAAGACCTCCTCCGCGCCGGTGCCCACTTCGGGCACCTCACGAGCCGGTGGAACCCGAAGATGGCCCCCTACATCTTCATGGAGCGCAACGGGATCCACATCCTGGACCTGAAGCAGACCCAGCAGCTGCTCGACGAGGCGGCCGACGCCGCCGCCCGCTTCACGAGCCGCGGCCGCAAGGTCCTGTTCGTCGGCACCAAGAAGCAGGCCCAGGAGGTCGTCAAGACCGAGGCCGAGCGCGCGGGCCAGCCGTTCGCCGTGGACCGCTGGCTCGGCGGCATGATGACCAACTTCCAGACCATCCGCGGGTCGCTCAAGCGGATGGAGACGCTCCGCCGCCAGGAGGCCGACGGCACGGCGGCGCAGCTCAAGAAGAAGGAGCGCCTCATGCGCTCGCGCGAGCTCGAGAAGCTCGACCGCGTCCTCGGCGGCATCGACGACATGGGCAAGCTCCCTGGAGCCCTCTTCGTCGTCGACATCAAGCGCGAGCACATCGCCGTCGACGAGGCGCGCAAGCTCGGCATCCCGATCATCGCGCTCGTGGACTCGAACGTCGACCCGGACCTCGTGGACTTCCCGATCCCGGCCAACGACGACGCCCTGAAGTCGGTCGGCCTCTTCACGCGCGTCATCGCCGACGCCTGCCTCGAGGGGGCCAAGGCCGGCGACACCGCCCGCGACATGGCGGCCGTCGAGGCGGCCACGCGCGCGTCTGAGATGGCCGAGCTCGCCGAGAAGGGCCAGGCCGCGCAGGAGGCCGAGGGGGCCGACGAGGTCGTGACGCTCGCCGACGCCGAGGCCGGCCGCGGCGAGGCGTAAGCACCGTCTGAGCGCAGGAACGCAGGAGCGCAGGCTGGCACGGTGCCCCGCTTGCGCTCCTGCATTCTTGCGCTCCGTTCTGTTTCTCCCACCCAGACTCTCCCCACAATGGCAATCTCCGCCAAGGACGTGATGCGCCTCCGCGAGGCGACGGGCGTCGGCATGATGGACTGCAAGAAGGCCCTCACCGAGGCCGAGGGCGACTTCGACCTCGCCATCGACCTCCTCCGCAAGAAGGGCCAGAAGGTCGCCGCGGCCCGCTCGGACCGTGACGCCACCGAGGGCGCGATCGTCTCCAAGGTCACGCCGGACGGCCAGACGGGCATCCTGGTCGAGGTCAACTCCGAGACCGACTTCGTCGCCCGCAACGAGCAGTTCGTCGCCTTCGCCGAGTCCCTCGCGGCCCTCGCGCTCGAGACGCGGCCCGAGTCGCTCGACGCCTTCCGCGCGGCGACGCTCGACGGCCAGACCGTCGCCGAGGCGCTCGTCCAGAAGACGGGCCAGGTCGGCGAGAAGATCGACGTCCGTCGCGTCGCCGTGCTCACGGCGACGGAGGGCGGGACGGTCGTCGAGTACATCCACCCGGGTGCCAAGCTCGGCGTGCTCGTCGAGATGACGGGCTCGGACGTGGCCGAGGCCGGCCGCGACGTGGCCATGCAGGCCGCGGCGATGAACCCCATCGCGGCCGTCCGCGCCGACGTCCCGCAGGAGGTCCAGGCGAAGGAGCTGTCCATCGGGCGCGAGCAGGCCGCGGCCGAGGGCAAGCCGGAGGCGATGCTGGACAAGATCGCCGAGGGCAAGCTCACCCGCTACTTCAAGGACAACGTCCTCGTGGAGCAGCCGTTCGTCAAGGACGCGTCGATGACGGTCGAGAAGATGCTCGCGGCCAAGGGCGCGACGCTGCGCCGGTTCGTCCGCTTCGCGCTCGGCGGCTGAGAGCCACCACGCGACACGACGCTCTGCGGGGGCGGCTCGGGGACTCCGGGCCGCCCCCGCATGCGTTCAGGCCACCGGCGGAAACACGTCGGCCACACGGAGCGCGGTGCCGAGAACCTCGACCGTGTCCGCCTCGGTGTAGAGCGCCGTCTCGGTGTAGCCGCCCGGCCCGGGCCGCCGGAACGTCTCGACGGTGCGCTTCTCGGGCAGGACGAGCCACGCCTCGGGGATGCCGGCCTCGGCGTAGCGGACGAGCTTGACGTTGCGGTCGAAGGCCTCGGTCGTGACCGCGACCTCGACCACGAGCAGCACGTCGGATGCAACTGGCAGCCGGTCTTCGGGCGTGTCTGCGGCGAGGAGCATCACGTCCGGCTCGGGCTCCGTCCCGTCGTCGAGGCGGACCGAGTTCTGGACGCTCACGCGGGCGTCATCGCCGGCGAGGCGGACGAACGCCTTGGTGAAGCGGTCGACGACGGCGATGTGCGGTGGGGAGAACGGAGCCATGTTCAGGATGAGGCCGTCGATGAGTTCGGTCCGTGCGCCTTCGGCGAGGATGCCGACCTCGACGAGGCGGTGGTACTCGTCGACCGTGAACGTCTTCTGGCGCGGCGCGGCCGGGGCGGCCGTCGGCCGGGCGGGGCGCGTCGGGGAGAACGTGGTCATCGTAGAGGCGGAGGCGTGGTCGGCTTCAACGTACGGTCGCAGTCGCTCAGTCGGGCACGGCCTCCGCGCCCGTCTCGACGGCGTCGGGGAAGTGCGTGTAGACGAGGACGGCCATCACCGCCATCGTCGCGGCCGAGGCGAGGGCGTTGGACGCGAAGCCCCACCGGCCGTAGAGCACGCCTGCGAGCGCGGCCCCGAGCGCCGTCCCGACCTGCCCGACCGCGATCGTGAGCGAGAGGAACGCACCGCGCTCGTGCGCCGGCACGAGGGCCGTGAGCAGCGCCTGGAACGGGGCCATCCGCATCGCGAAAAGCGACATCAGGACCACGTACAGCACGACGGCCTGCCAGCGCTCGGCGAGCACGAACGGGATCGCGGCCGCGAGGAGGGTCAGCCCGATGCTCGACGCGAGCACGAGCGGCTTGCGCCCGACGCGGTCCGAGAGCGCACCGGCACGCGGGCCGACGACGACGGAGGCCAGCCCGCCGGCGAAGAACAGGAGCGCGATAAAGTCCACGGGCAGCCCGAAGACCGTCAGCGGCTGCCCGCCCCACGCGACGCCCAGCGGGAAGCGCGCCGAGAGCCACGCCGGCAGGAACACGATGAGCAGCCCGAGCCCGCCGTACATCACGAAGTAGAGCAGGGCGGCCATCGCCGGGCCGGGCCGCCGCAGGAAGTCCGCGTAGAGGTGCAGCGCGCCGAGCACGGTCGGCCGCTCGGTGCGCTCGACGTCCGGCTGCGGCACGACGGCGACGACGAGCGCGAACGCGACGGCCATGATCGCGGCGAAGCTCACGAACGGCGCGCGGTAGCCCAGCCCGACCGCGAGGATGCGCCCGGCCGGGATGCCGAGCACGAGCCCGAACGGCACGCCGGACATCACCCAGCCCGTCGCCCAGCCGCGGCGGGCGTACGGGAACGCGTCGCCGACGTAGCTCACGGCCGCGCCCGAGAGGATGCCGCCGCCGGCCCCGGCGAGCACGCGCGCCGCGAGCAGGCGCGGGTACGTGTCCGCGAGGCCGTGGCCGGCCAGCACGAGCGCGAGCACGCCCGAGCCGAGCGCCATGACGCGCTTGCGCCCGATGCGGTCCGAGACGGGCCCCATCACGAGCGCCGCCGCCGCGAGCACGACCGAGTACACGGACACGAGCGGCCCGAGCCGGCCCACCGCGACGTGCAGCTCGGCCGCGATGAGCGGCAGGATCGGCGTGACGATGATGGTCTGGCTCGCCGCGGTGAACACCATCAGCCAGAGCGCGAACAGCGTGCCGGCTGTGCGGAGCGGGGTCGTGGGCAGGGGATCAGGGGGGTACGCGTTGCGACAAGGAACGACCGTACGGGCGCAGGCGGTGCAGATTCCGCGCGCGCAACACTGCGGTAACGGCAGGGCCACGCTGCGGTAACGGGCCGGACACGAAGAGGAAACACGCATCCGGTACGCTGTCGGGCGACGGGCAACCGGGCGTCCCAAGCGGCCGGAGCCATCCTCCCAGGGGCGCGCCGACGCGCCCGATCCGACCCTACGATGACGCTTGACACCCTCCGGCGTGCGGCCGGCCACGCAGGAGCGCTCGCGCTCCTGCTCGCGCTCCTGCTCGCGCTCCCGGCGGCGGCGCACGCCCAGCGCGGGACCCTCACCGGGACGCTGCTCGACGCCGAGACCGGCGAGACGCTCATCGGCGCGACCGTCGCCGTCCCGGCGCTGGGCACCGGCACCACGACCGACCTCGACGGCGTCTACCGGCTCCCGCTCGACGCGGGCACGTACACCGTCACGTTCTCGTACGTCGGCTACGACGCGCAGACGGTCGAGAACGTCCAGATCGCGGTCAGCCAGACGGTGACGATCGACCGCCAGCTCGCGCTCGCCGGGGCCGGCCTCGGCGAGGTCGTGGTCCAGGCCGACGCCGTCGAGGTGACCAACACGGACCAGTCGATCCTCGCCGTCCAGGCGCGCGCGCCCGTCATCCTCGACGGCATCTCGGCCCAGCAGATCCGGCGCTCGCCGGACGCGACCTCGGGCGAGGCCCTGCGCCGCGTCACCGGCGTCACCGTCACCGGCGGCCGCTTCGTCACCATCCGCGGCGTGCCCGAGCGCTACAACACGACGCTGCTCAACAACGCGCCCGTGCCGAGCACCGAGCCCGACCGCCGCGCGTTCGCCTTCGACCTCATCCCGTCGAGCCTGCTCGCCAACGTCTTCGTCTCCAAGAGCGCCACGCCGGACCTGCCCGGCGACGTCGCCGGCGGCGTGCTGCAGCTCAACACGGTCGAGTTCCCCGAGGCGTTCACGGTGAGCGCCAGCGTCTCGACGGCCATCACCAACGCGACCGGCGAGGACATCTTCTCCGGCGCGCCGACGGCTCTCCCGGCCGACCTGCCGGCCAACATCGGCGTCCAGGGCGTCACGGACGAGCAGCGCGCCGGCTTCGGGCGGCAGCTCGGGGCGGGCTTCGCGCTCGGCCGCGAGACCGGGGCCGTCCGCCCCAACGCGACCGTCTCCGTCGGCGGGTCGCAGCTCACCGGCCTCGGCCGCATCGGGGCCGTCGGGGCGCTCACGTACCGCAGCGGCTACACGCTCAACGACGCCGTGCGCCGCGAGTTCGAGGCGTCCGGCGGGTCGCGCTTCGACTACGCCGGCATCCAGGCCGGCTACGGCGAGACGGCCGGCGGCCTGCTCAACCTCGCGTGGCGGCCCGCGCCCACGCAGTCGTTCAGCTTCAAGAACTTCTACACCCGGACGCGCGAGGACGACGTGACGCAGTTCACGGGGTCCAACGCCGGCGACGGCAACAACGTCCGCGAGACGGCCATCCGGCGCTCGAACCGGACGCTCTACGCCGGCCAGCTCTCGGGCGAGCACTACGCGCCGGCCTTCCACCGCGCCGAGGCGACGTGGACGCTCTTCGGGGCCCGCACGACGCGCGACGAGCCCGACAACCGGCGCATCACGTACGTCCAGCCCTCCGACGACCCGGCGCAGCCGTTCCGCCTGCTCGTCGGCCCGACGGTCGCGATCAGCTCGGGCGGCCGCTTCTACTCGGCGCTCGACGAGAACAGCGGGGGCGGACGTCTCGACGTGGGGGCTGCGGTCGGTGCGGCGCGCGTCAGGGTCGGGACGTGGGTCGAGCGCCGCGACCGCGCCTTCACGTCGCGGCTCGTCGGCGTGACGATCCCGAACCAGGGCTTCGACTTCGCGCTCCTCGAGCTGCCGATGGGCGGCGTCTTCGCGCCCCAGAACTTCGGCGTCCAGAGCGCGCCGGGCTGCACGGCGAACCCGCGCCAGCAGGGCTGCCAGGGATTCCTGCTGAGCGAGCTGCAGAACGGCGGCAACGACTACACCGCCGCCCAGGACGTCACGGCCGGCTACGTCATGCTGGACACGCCGGTGACGCCGCTCACGCGCCGCCTCCGCTTCGTCGGCGGGGTCCGGCTCGAGCGCGCCGTGCAGCGGCTCGAGTCCACGACGTTCAACCGCGAGCCGCTGAGCCTCCGCACGCCGACGACGAACTGGCTGCCCTCGGCCAACCTCGCCTACGACCTCGGCCGGCGCACCAACCTCCGCGCGGCGTACAGCCGCAACGTCAACCGGCCCGAGCTGCGCGAGCTGGCCCCGTTCGCGTTCTACGACTTCGAGCTCCAGACGACGATCTACGGCAACGACAGCCTCCGCCAGGCGACGATCCACAACGTCGACCTGCGGCTCGAGACGTTCCCCGGCGCGGGCGAGCTGCTCTCGGCGAGCCTCTTCTACAAGCGCTTCAACAGCCCGATCGAGCGCGCGATCGTGCCCGGGGCCGCCCTCAACGCCGAGCGCACGTTCGTCAACGCGGACGTCGCCAACAACTACGGCTTCGAGCTCGAGGCGCGCCACGGGCTCGGCTTCGTCGCGCCATGGCTGGCCGCCTCGACGGTGCTCGCCAACTACACCTGGATCCAGTCCGACGTCTTCCAGCCCGGCACGGCGCTGGCCGCGGCGCGCACGGGCCGCCCGCTCCAGGGGCAGGCCCCGTACGCGATCAACGTCGGCCTGACGCTCGTCGCCCCAGGCGTCGGGACCACGCTGACGGCGCTCTACAACCGCCTCGGCAGCCGCATCGTCGAGGTGTCGTCGCTGCTCGAGGCGGACGTCGTCGAGGCCCCCCGCGACCTCGTCGACCTCTCGGTCAGCCAGCCCGTGATGGGCCGCTACACGCTGCGGCTCAACGTCCGGGACCTGCTCGGCCAGAACCAGAGCTTCCTCCAGGGCGCGAGCCAGGTCCGCTCGGACCTCCGCGGGCGCTCGATCAGCTTCGGCGTCTCGGCGACCCTCTAATAGCCTGACTATGAATGCAGAACGAAGCCCTGAAATGCCGTCATTCCCGGCCCCGCGTGCGCGGGAATGACGGCGTGTGAAGGAGCATTCATAGTCAGCCTCTAAGAATCCCCCAGCTCCCGGGCGCTCGGCTCGGGGCGTCCGTAAAGACGGGTCGTCTCAGATCCTTGACAAGCACTAGCCCTCCTCCCGCTCCCAGGCGTCCGGCCCGGGGCCATTTCCACCCTCTCTCCCGCTCTCATGCGCACTGCTCCTCTCCTGCTCCTGCTCGTCGCGGCCCACGCCGCCTCGGCGCAGACCTTCGACCCCCGCCCGACGACGACGTCGCCGCTCGCCACCGGTGGCGCGTTCACGAACGCGCGCCTCGCGCCGGCCTTCTTCACCCCGACGACATACCGCGGGGCCTTCGAGCCCAACGGCGCGCGCTGGGACCTCCCCTGGGCGAACTACTCGCCGCAGCTCACGGACTACGGCAGCTCGACCACGGGCGTCACCGTCGTCACGGGCCCGATCACGGCCAACACGACGTGGGCGACGGGCACCAAGTACAAGCTCTCGGGCTTCGTCAACGTCAACGCCGGCGCGACGCTGACCATCCAGCCAGGCGTGATCGTCTTCGGCGACAAGGACACGAAGGGCTCGCTCATCATCAACCGCGGCGCGCGCCTCGACGCGCAGGGCACGGCGGCGAACCCGGTCGTGTTCACGTCCGCGCTCGCGCCCGGCGCACGCGCCGGCGGCGACTGGGGCGGTGTCATCATCGCCGGCCGGGCCGCACTCAACCTCGCCGGCGGCGAGGCCGTCCTCGAGGGCGGCACCGGCACGACCTACGGCGGCGGCGCGACGCCGAACGACAACGACGACTCGGGCACGCTGCGCTACGTCCGCATCGAGTTCGCGGGCATCGCCTTCACGACCAACAACGAGATCAACGGCCTCACGCTCGGCGCAGTCGGCCGCGGGACGACGATCGACTACGTCCAGGTCTCGTTCTCGGGCGACGACGCCTACGAGCCCTTCGGCGGCGCGGTGAACCTGCGCCACGTCATTGCGACGGCCCCCGTGGACGACATGTTCGACGGCGACAACGGCTGGCGCGGCTACGTCCAGTTCGCCCTCGGCGTCTCGAACCCGGACCTCGCCGACATCTCGGGCTCCAACGGCATCGAGCACGACAACGACGCCACCGGCACCGCCAACACGCCGCTCACGCAGCCCATCTTCTCGAACCTGACGATCCTCGGGCCGCGCACGCAGCGCCCGACCGGCACGATCAACCCCAACTTCCGCCGCGGCGCGCACGTCCGCCGCAACGCGCAGACGAACCTCTTCAACTCGGTCATCCTCGGCTTCGCGCCGGGCCTCCTCATCGACGGGGCGCTCTCGAACGCCGGCACGGGCTCGGGCTCGCTCGACATCGAGGGCACGCTCGTCACGGGGGCCGTCACCGACAACCTCGGCGCGAGCGGCGCGGACACGGGCGCGGCGCTGGCGTTCTTCAACGCGCAACCCGGCAACGCCGTCCTCGCCTCGGACGCCGCGGCGGGCATCGGCTCGGTCGTCGTCGCGGCCGAGGGCGGCCCGCTCGCCGAGGCCGGCTTCCGCCTCTCGGTCTCGCCGAACCCGGCCACGGCCGGCACGGCGCAGCTCCGGATCACGCTGCCCGAGGCAACCACGGCGCGCCTCGCCGTCTACGACGTGCTCGGCCGCGAGGTCGCCGTCGTCGCGGACCGCGCCTTCGCCGAGGGCGAGCAGGTGCTGCCGCTCGGGGCCGCCCTGCCGTCGGGCGTCTACATCGCGCGCCTCCAGACGGCCCGCGGCACGACGGCCGTCCAGTTCACGGTCGTCCGGTAGACACCGAGACCTCGGCACGCGCGGTGCCCGTCACTCGCCGTCCGGCGCGGACCTCGTCCGCGCCGGGCGGCACCCGCCGCCGAGCAGAGCGCCGGCCCCTCTGGGAGGGGGCCAGCGCTCGTCCGTTTCAGGCCGACGGCGCTCGCGTCCGGAAGCGCTTCTATTTCAGTCTCAGCCTTGACTTTGCCTTAGTCAGGAATGATGTTTGGCGCGACCGCCTCATTCTTGATCGATCCATGGTTCGCCGCCTTGCTCTCGCCGCCCTCGCGCTCGCCTCGACGCCCGCGCTCGCGCAAAGCGCCGCCCCGGCCCTCGGCGCACCGACGCTCGACCCGGCGGCGACGGCGTGGATGCTCGTCGCCTCGGCGCTCGTGCTCTTGATGACGCCCGCACTGGCCTTCTTCTACGGCGGGCTCGTCCGGTCGAAGAACACGCTCAACACGATGATGATGAGCGTCGGCGCGATGGGCAGCGTGGCCGTCGTGTGGGCGCTCGTCGGGTACTCGCTCGCCTTCGCCGGCGGCAGCGGGTTCGTCGGCGGGCTGGCGTACGCCGCTCTGCGCGGCGTGGGGCTCGAGCCCGAGGGCGCGATCCCGCACCTGCTGTTCATGACGTACCAGGCGACGTTCGTGGTCATCACGGCCGCGCTCATCTCCGGGGCCGTCGCCGAGCGGATGCGCTTCGTGCCGTACCTCGCCTTCGTGACGCTCTGGAGCGTGCTCGTCTACGCGCCCGTCGCGCACTGGGTGTGGGACCCGGACGGCTGGATCTTCCGGCTCGGCGCGCTCGACTTCGCCGGCGGCACGGTCGTCCACGTCAACGCGGCCGCGGCGGCGCTCGTGGCTGCGCTCGTCGTCGGGCCCCGCCGCGACTGGGGGCGGCGCGCGATGCTGCCGCACCACGTCCCGTTCGTGCTGCTCGGCGCGGGGCTGTTGTGGTTCGGCTGGTTCGGCTTCAACGCCGGCTCGGCGCTGGCCGCCAACGCGACGGCCGCGCTCGCCTTCGCCAACACGTTCCTCGCGCCCGCGGCGTGCCTCGTCGTCTGGACCGCCCTCGACGCGGCGCGGACCGGCAAGGCGACGGCCGTCGGCGCGGCGACGGGCATCGTGGTCGGGCTCGTGGCGATCACGCCGGCCGCGGGCCACGTCGGGCCGCTCGCCGCGCTCACGATCGGGGCCATCGCGGCCGTGCCGAGCTACTACGGCATCGTCTGGCGCAGCCGGACGCGCCTCGACGACGCGCTCGACGTCGTGGCCGCG
>JAYWIE010000296.1:0-3167 GCA_043789155.1 Rubricoccaceae bacterium
GCGACGCTCAGCGCGCCCTCGGCCGCCGCCGTCGCCTCGGCCGCGTGGGTGCGCCCGCTCGACGCGCCCGCGCTGCCCGCGCAGGGCCTGCTCGGCCGCCACGTCGCCGTCTGGCCGAGCCACGGCTGGTACTACGAGGCCCGCCGCGGCGGGTGGGAGTGGCAGCGCGCCCACCTCTTCACGACCATCGAGGACGTGCTCCCGTTCTCGGTCGTCGTGCCGTACCTCGCGCCGATGCTCGAGCGCGCCGGGGCCGTCGTGGCGATGCCCCGCGAGCGCGACACGCAGACCGACGAGCTCGTCCTCGACGCCGACACGCCGCGCGGATCCGAGCGGTACCGCGGGAGCGTCGAGGAGGCCGGCGACTGGCGGCCCGGCGGAACCGGCTACGGCCACCTCATGACCATCCGCGGCACGCAGAACCTGTTCACGCTGGGCACGGACCGCGTCGCCGAGACCGCCCTCGCGCCGACGGCGCGGACCGTGTGGACGCCCGACGTCCGCACGGCCGGCGAGTACGCCGTCACGGTCGCGTACACGTCCGCCCCGGACCGCGCGACGGACGCGCGCTACGTCGTCCAGCACGCCGGCGGCACGACGCGCGTCGCCGTGAACCAGCGCATCGGCGGCGGGACGTGGGTGCGCCTCGGCACGTTCCGCTTCGCGCCCGGCCGCGCCCGCGTCACGCTGAGCAACGAGTCGGCCACGCCGGGCCAGACCGTCTCCGCCGACGCCGTCCGCTGGGGCGGCGGGATGGGCTCGGTGCAGCGCGCCGGCGAGACCGGCGGCCGCCCGCGCTGGGTCGAGGCCGCGCGCTACTACGAGCAGTTCGCCGGCGTCCCGGACTCGGTCTACTCGCCCGAGCCAGACGACATGGGCGACGACTACAAGGACGACTACAAGGGCCGCGGCGAGTGGGTGAACTGGCTCCTGCGCCGCGGCGTCCCGCTCGACCTCTCGCTCGCGCTCCACACCGACGCCGGGCTCACGGCCGACAGCACGGCCGTCGGCACGCTCGCGATCTACCACACGCGCAACCTCGACGGCGACCGCACCTTCCCCGACGGCCGCTCGCGGGCCGTCAACCGCGACGTCGCGGCTCGCATCCAGGCGCAGATCGTCGCGGACCTGCGCGCGCTCTACGACCCGCGCTGGACGCAGCGCGAGCTGCGCGACCGCGACTACTCAGAGGCGGCGCGGCCGGACGTCCCCGCGGCGCTCATCGAGATGCTGTCTCACCAGAACCTTACGGACGTCCGGTTCGCGCTCGACCCGCGCTTCCGCTTCGACCTCGCGCGGGCGGTCTACAAGGGCGTCGGGCGCGTGCTCGCCCGCGGCGCGCCGTTCGTCGTGCAGCCGCTCGCCCCGGCCCACCTCACGGCCCTCTTCGACGCCTCGGGCAACGTCGCCGTGGCGTGGCAGCCGACGGCCGACCCGCTCGAGCCGAGCGCGCGTGCGGATCGCTACCTGCTCACCACGCGCCGCGGCGAGGGCGGCTGGGACGCCGGCCGGCTCGTCTCCGGGACAGAGGCCGTGCTCGTCGCCCCGCCGCCGGGCGAGGTGCTCAGCGTGCGCGTGGCCGCGCTCAACGCCGGCGGCGAGAGCGCGCCCTCCGAGGCCCTCGCCGTCGGCCGCAGCGGGCGGCCCGGCCAGCCGGTCCTCGTCGTGGCCGGCTTCGACCGCGTGAGCGCGCCCGAGATCGTCGAGACCCTGACCGAGGCGGGCGTCCGCGGCGACGAGGGCGTCCCGGACGGCATGGACCTCGCCTACACCGGCGCGCAGACCGACTTCGCCGTGGGCTCGGTGTACCGCGACGACGACCGCCCCGGGCTCGGCGCGAGCCGCGGCGACGCCGCCGGGCAGCCCGTCGCGGGCAACACGCACGACTTCGTGGCCGTCCACGGCCGCGCGCTCCTCGCTGCCGGCCGCTCGTTCGTCTCGGCGAGCGACGAGGCCGTCGAGGACGGGACGGTCGCGCTCGCAGGGACCGTAGACCTGCTGCTCGGCGAGGAGCGCACGACGCCCGCGCCGGGCTGGCGGCCGGTCCGCGGCCCGTCCTTCGAGGCGCTCCCCGAGGCCATGCGCGACCGCATCGCCGCGTTCGTGCAGGGCGGCGGCCGGCTGCTCGTCTCGGGCGCGCACTGGGCCGGCGACGCCGCGCGCGCGCCCGGCGGCGCGGCCTTCCTCACCGACGTCCTCGGCGTCCGCGCCGCGCCCGCCGCCTCGTCCGACGGAACCGTCGAGGGGCCGATGCTCGGCGGCCCGGTCCGCTTCAACACGGTCCGCAGCCCCGAGCTCTACGCCGTCGAAGCGACGGACGGGCTCGACGCCGCGGGCGACGGCGTGCTCGCGCTGCGCGTCGCGCGGACCGGCGCGGGCGCGGGCGTCGTGCGCCGCGGGCGGACGGTCGCGCTCGCGTTCCCCATCGAGGCGCTGCTGGCCGAGGACGACCGCTCGGCGGTGATGGCCGCGGCGCTCGCGGCGCTGGAGTAGTCGAGTACGGCGCGAGCCGGAACGGCCGATACGGGCACCGGGTTTATGTTGACCCTCCCGGCCTGATCACCACCCGACCGACATGTCCGCCCTCTCGTTCGAGACGCCGCCACTGACCGAGGCCCTCGTCGGGTTCACGTTTGGCGAGTCGGGTGCCGAGGATCTAACGCTGCCAGGGCGGTTCTACGATGCGGTGCGGGCCGACTTCCCCGACAAGGAGCGCGAGGTGAGAAGCGCGCTCGGGCCGGTGTCCGACGACCCCGACGTGATGCGGTTTTTCAGCCCCGACCGGACGGCGTTGGTCCGGATCGGTGAGGGAGCGCTTTCGGTCCACCACGTCCGTACGCACTCGGGCTGGCCCGCGCTCCGCACGTTTGCGCTCGCTCAGCTGGCAACCTACCGGACGATCGTGTCGCCGGCCCGCGTAGAGACCGCGTCGGTACGATACGTCAACCGGGTCCGGATCCCCGGGCCGCAGTCTGCCTTTGCCGAGTATGTCGCGATGACGCTCCCGTGGCCACCCGACGTGGTTGGGGATGAGGCCTCGTTCCGCGACTTGTACATTCAGGCCGTGCTCCCATACCCGCCGGACGCGCTCGACCTAGCCGTCTACCTCGTGCAGGTGCCGGCGTCGGACGGAGACGGCACGCCGTATGTGCTCGACCTCGTCGCTA
>JAYWIE010000297.1:0-11304 GCA_043789155.1 Rubricoccaceae bacterium
GATCGTCCGTCGGAGCGGGGTCAGATCAGACCGGGCGCACCGATGCCCCGCCTCACTTCAGCTTGCTCGTGCTCTCGTCCTCGCCAGGGTCCTCCTTAGGGCTGCTCTGATGGTCTGGGAAAGGGTCGGGCGCGCGCCAGTCATCGCCGAAGTTGGCGTCTCCGTCGTAGCTCTTCTGGGCGCGGTCGTCTCGTCCGGAGTGCTCGGAGGGTTCTGAGCCGTCGCGTTTGCGGTCGTAGGGGTCGTTGGCCATGGCGTTTGGTTGTGAGTGAGTTCGTGTACTGTCGAGGATGTCCATCCGACTTGGCGGCCCTTCGATTTCCTCCACCGGGGCTGCTTGACTGGGTTCTCCAAGTGCGTGTAGATCATCACGGTCTCCAGATCGCCAGACGCCACAAAGTCGAGATACAAGTGGTCCACCTCGCCCGGCTCGATCTCGATGGCCTTGTTCTCCCACGACAGCTGCTTGACGACCGGCCAGCTGGCCTCCGTCGCGTTCGGGCCGACGAGCTCTTGCCGACCTCGTGCCGCGTCTAGGACCGTGTTCGGCCAAGGTCGAACATTTTGGAGCCATGCGTGCCCCTTGGACGGTCTCAACAGGACGTCCCCGACGTTCTCGATTCGGACGCTCACGCGGATCAGGCACCGGTTGGCCTCGACGATCCAGGACTGGACGGAGTGCGTGACGTTCGCCCTCGGGTACTTCTGTCGTTTCTGGCGGAAGATCCTGTAGGTCCACCATCCGCCGACGGCGAGCGCAATGACCGTGGCGACGGTCTCGGCGAAGCCCGCCCACGCGACCCAAGTCTCTGGCGGCCCGAGCCCACTGGCTCCAGTCGTATCGGGTAATTGAAATAACATCAAGGCTGACACGGCTGTAGGGGCTGGCCAAGCTCGGGAATCGACTTTGAGGTCACAACTCCGTGCTTGCGCTCATTGTAACCGACCCTGCGTCACGCCCGCCCCTCAGAGGCCGAGCTTGCCCTTTGTCCACGCCGCGCCAGCAGCATGAGCCATCTCGTTCCAGTCGGCGAAGTGACTGTGGGCCGCGACGAAAGACGACCATGCTTCGGTCTGGAGGTCGTCTGCTGTCTCGATAATTCCGTAGGTGTCCGTCATCTCGCCGAGGGTCGCAAAATCGGTGGTGCGACTCACGAAACCGTCGTTCAGCAACTCGGAGAGGGGGACGTCGTGCGTTCCGTGGAGCTGGCGGGCCTTGTCCTCGATTCCTTTCAAACGCCGCTGGATCTCGTCAAGTCCTTTCAACATCGCAGTGGGGGAAGGGTGGTGCAGGCAGAAGAAAGGTGGCCTGTACGTCAGCACCTTGTCATACGTGACTCCGGTCACTGCGTGGTCTTGGGTGCAACTCCAAAGAACCGGCCTTCAAGGACAGCTCTGCTTATGCCGTACGCATGGTTGCTGAAACAGTAGATCTCAAGCGTCGCCGCCGAGTGCCGAGCCTGCTACCCAACGTGATCGTATGCTATCCCTACCCGAAACACCCTGCCAATCACCCATGAGCCAGGAGCACATCACCGCCCTCCACGAGGCGGCCCACTTCGTCGCGGCCTACGTCAAGGACCGGCACGATGACATTTACGGGATCACCATCGTGCCCGTGGGAAAGTTTGCCGGTGGCGTCACAGGTGAAGGTCCGAACGTCCATTTCCCTGAAGAAGTGGAAGATGCCCTCGTCGGGCTCTACGCCGGACTGGCGGCCTCGCTACGCGCTAATCCCCACGATGAAGAAGGCGCCCGTGCGGGGGCCGGAAATGACGACCGGATGGCGGCTGGGCTGATCGGGTGGCTCGAAGGCCTGCCGGACGAGATCGAGGCTAGACTCCGTGCTAGTGCGGCGGCCTTGGTAGCCGAGAACTGGCACCTCATCGAGGCGCTGGCCACCGACCTGCTGGTCGAGAGGACAATCGACGGCGAAGAGGCGACCCTCGTCGTTCAGGCAGCCTGCGGGGACGCCGAGGCACCTGAAGAGCTTCGGTTGTACCGAGAGTACAAGAGGAGTTCGCAGCCACTTGGGCTTGAGTAGGACGCCCGGACGAAACTCAGACCCCTCTCTTGTCAGCTGCGGCCAGACACAGCATCAGGGGTCCAGGGCTCCTTCGGCCTGCGTCACGAGGTCGCCGGCCGGGCACCCCAGGCCACGTGCAAAGCGGAGCACGTTCGTGTACGTCGGGTTTCGCTCGCCCCGCTCCACCATCCCGATGTAGTTCGGGTGGAAGTCGGTGCGCTCGCCGAGCGCCTCTTGAGTCAGTCCGAGTGCGAGCCGACGGGCACGGACGGCCATGCCGAGACGAATGAGTGCGGGGTCCTTCTCCATTCCGGGCAACATGGCCGGGACGAGCCGGGCAGTCCACACACATACCGTTGGGTCGTACGTATCATCTGCCCGCTCGCAGTACGCGTCGCGCCTTACACCGATCCATCTGTCCCTATGCCCAGACTTCAGACTCTGAGTTGCCTCTGCGCGCTCTATGCCCTGCTCGCGTCTCCGATCGCTTTCGCCCAGAGCGTGCGCCTGCCATCACAGCCAGTGAGCCTTGAGGGGGCGGAGCTCGCCTATGGCATTCTCAACTCGATGACCGGCCCTGCCGTCATGACGCGCGATGCGGGCGGGTCCGTAACCGCAACGACGGTCTACCGAGTCTCGCACTTCATCTTCGGGGACGCGGTCGGGCTCTACGTCGACCGGATGGTACAGGACGACAATCTCACGTACGTGCCGGTCGAGCGGCGGGCGCTCGTGTTCGCCGACCCCGCTCGGGATATCCCAGAGCCGGAGGGCCCTGGTGGCGCGAGCATCCTCCCCGCAGTCGACGCTCCTCTCGTTCGGTGGACAAGCGCGACATCGTTCGTCTACCGCGTGTGGGACGGCCGGGAGGTGGACCCGCCGACGTACCACAACTATCTCATTGAGGGCGTAGACGGTGATTCGTTTACGATCCGCCGGCAGAGGTGAGCTCAGCACGGCCGGGGGTCTGGGCGTGTCGGGGGCTGAGGGCCACGCAAAAAAGCGAGAGGACCACCCGAAGGTGACCCGTCTCGCTTGGCGACTCAGTTGAGCCGCTCGGCGGCATAGCGCAGCAGCGCTGTCGTCGCCGCGTCGTTATTGGCGAAGTCCGCCGCCGTCAGCTTTTCCCGGTGGCTGAAGAGCCACGTCGAAGCCTGCAGCAGTCCGAACAAGGTCGGTTCCTCGGCCTCGACGTACCGGCTCAGGATCTGGCCCTTCACCGCGTCGCCGACCGTCGGCATCGCACGCCACACGTCGCGCAACCGGCCGTCCGTCATCCGCGCCGCCTTGAGCTTGCGCAGCGCCGCGACGTAGCGCGAGAGGTCGTCCGGAGCCCGGTCGATCACGCTCATGCCCTGGCGCACGACGTCGCGCCACGTCGCGTCCTTCGGGTCGGCGCTGCTCGTCGTGTGCTTGAAGCCGATGCGGGCGAAGAACTCGCCCGAGATCGCCCCGTTGTCGCAGACGAAGCGCTTCCCCATCAGCGCGCACTCGTAGCGCCAGCTCTTGTCGTAGCTGCTCCGCGTGATGAGGCTCAGGCCGATCTCGTCGCCGGGCTCGACGGCCTCGGTCTCCAGAAAGTCGATGATGTGGCAGAATCTGGCGCCGTCCCAGAAGATGCGGCTTTCCTTGAACGGGATGCCGCTCTGGAACGCGATCTCGACGGCGAGATCGCGTGTTTCCTCATTGCTGAGCAGCAGGTAGTTCTGGCTCACGTTGCCGACGTGGGTGTAGCCGGTCGGCGCGGACGGGTCCTCGATCTCGACGGCGTAGCCCGAGTGGGTGCCGCTGTTGCGACTGTACGTCGGCGTCTTGAGGATGGGCACGAAGGGGCTGATGTCGGATTTCGTACGGTTGATGGTGATGCCGTCGATGTCGGTCACGGCGATGTGGCCGATGTCGCGGTGCGAGACGAGGCCGAGGCTGTCGTCGAGGCGGACGCCGGTCGGGGCGGCCCCGTCGCCGGAGACGAGGCGGAGGTGGTTGGTCATGGTCGTGGAGGATGGGGTTAGAAGGACATGCGGGCGCAGAAGACGGCGAGTGCGGCAAGACCGCTGGCCCAGCCTGCGACCTGCTGCCGCAGCGGGGCCGGCAGAAACGGGCCGATGAACTCGGCCACGGCAACGACAGCGCGGATGAACCGGCGGGCGTGGCCAGGTGGACCGTCGTCGGGAGGCCCGTCGTCGGAATCGGTGATCATGGCAGGAGAAAGGGATGGTGAATGGAAAGAGGCCCGCCCACGGATGGACAGGCCCCTCGTCATCTCTATCGTGCCGGTTTATCTCCTGCTCTTGCAACTTGGCTGCACACGAGTGCATGGTCTTCGTTTCTGCTGAGACTCTCCTCTGAATTGCCTACTCGTGCTGCATACAACTGCACCGTCTTCGTTTCTGCTGAGACACGGAGTTATGACGCGCGGTCCCGACTGCATACAGCTGCACACAGCCGGAGTGGTAGCGCCCGTCAACGCGAGTCACCGCTTCCTCTTTGAGTTGGCCTTGGCATTGAGGGAGTCCATCCGGCGGACCGTTTCTGCGAACTGGGCGGCCGATGCCTCTTCCCACTTCATCCATGCAGCGAGATCCTCCGCATCCTCAGCAGCCCAGCGGGCGAGGTAATCCTCCTGCTCGGGCGTGAGCATGTCGCCGCGCTCGCGCCTGTCAGTGATCTCGTTACAGAGCTTGACGTCGTGGAGAGTTCGGCCGCGTGGGTTGCTGGCCGGGTGCGGCGGTGCGGCCGGCTCGCCCCCGCCGATGTCCAGCACGATGAGCCCCTCGTTGGCGTCGTGGAGTGCCTGGAGCCGTGCGGCCGTGTAGGTCCGGCCCGAGTGGACGGCGCGGTAGACGCCGTCCTCCTCTTCGATGACGATCAGGAATGCCCCCTGGCCGTCGGACTCGGCCTCTTCCAGAAAGAGGAGCCTGTCCATCTGCTTCTTGTCCATGATGTTTTCTGTGGTGCGCCGTGATGGGGCGCGTTAGAGCGCGTGCTCTTTTTTCCGCGCGTCCTCGATGGCGCGGAGCCTGGATTCAAACTCGACGAGCTCGATGAGTTTCAAGTACGAGCCGGCGGACTGCGAGACCGCATGGACCGCTCGGAGCCGGGTCGGCGTGTCGGTCGACGGGTCGGCGACGATCTCGGACGCGGCCGTGATAGCCCGCCATACGAGGATCTGGAGGTCGGCCGGTGACCCGGCCTTCTCCATCGCGCGGCGCTTGCGGGCCGCGCGTGCCTGGTGTGGGTCAGCGTTAGCCATGTAACCCCCCCTGTCTATAGCGAACCCGGCGATCCGGGCTTGAGGCCGTGCAGAGTGCAGGCCATCTCGTAGCTGCCCTTAGCGGCCAGGCATTTCCATGAACCCCGTATCGGGGTTGAGGATGCGCTGCTTCCGGATGACAGCGCGGTGGGTCTGGCGGCGATTGTCCCATCCGCTGTTGCTGTGCTCGTACGCCTCAATAGCCGGCCACGTGAACCGCAAGCAGGTCTTGATGTAGGTCGGCTCGATGAGCTTCTCGGCGACGACGTACTGGACCGTCCTGATCGTCACGCCCCACCGGGCCGCGAGCTCCTTGGCGGTATAGAGCCGGTCGTGATTGCGCCGCGCCTCTTTGAGCTCGGCAAACTCGTCGGAGAGCGCGCTGAACGCCGCTGCCAGCGCGTCGAACTCGGTCTGGAGGTCACGCTCTCCTTCGTTTACCAGACCTTCGGGATCTTGTGTGGGCATCACTTTTCCTGTAGTTGCTTAAGCATCCCCGCTGGCCCACAATACCATGTGGTTGGCCGGGCTAAAACCGGAGATGGATGCTTTGGCCCTGACCTTCAGGGCGATTGACGGGTTCTCCTCGTCCGCCACTTGAACAAGATACGAGTTCTATTAAAATATGCTTGTCATCTGTATGAATACAAGGTGATATGATGTCATCATGCTGCAAGCAGGCCGGCTCGCGTTGCTCTTCCTCTATCGTAGTCTGCCTCGCCTTGCTCGGCAGGGCCCTTCGCCCATGAGGTGCGACGAGTTACTCTTTATGTATTTCAAGAGGCAGGGACACTCTAGCATCTAGCGACTGGCCGGATCGGGGCTGGCCGCGCTTGACAGCAGCCCCTTGAACCTGTAGATTCAAGATACATCCAATAGTGCCAGCCGCGCATGTCTCTACGATCCCAGCAAGTCCGTCCAGTTGAAATCGGCGAGATGGCCCGCCACCTCCGGAAGCTGCGGGACCTCACCTTGGAGGCGGCGGCGGCGGAGCTCGGCGTCTCGGCGTCTGGACTCAGTCAGGCCGAGCGCGGCGTTGAGCGGATGCTCCGACTCGCACTCCGCTCGGTCAACGAGCATCTCGCGCGAGGGTCCGAGGTCGGCCTTGTCGGGCACGGCCACATCCGCGAGCAGTTTCAGGCCTACGGCGGCGCAGAGGACATCTTGGGCAAGGTGCGAGGTCCAGAAGTCGCCCGTCGTGGCGGGCTTCTCCGCCAGGCCCTACTGGCCCGAGGCGTCGACCTCGTTATCGAAGGCCACACCGCGCACGTCGCGGTGGTGCAAGCACGTGTTGAGGTCGACCTGCGCGACATGTCAGTCGTGGCGATCAAGGATGACGGCCGGCCCCGAGGCGGCTTCTTGCCGCCCCTCGGGATGCCCCTCGGGCGCATCATCGACACCGACGAGGTGACGCTCGACGAGGGCGAGGTGTGGGCTGAGGCGATTGACCGGTTCGCGAGCGCGGTCATCGCCGCGACCAAGACGCCGGGTCTCTTCAAGCCTGAGCTTATCCAGAAGGCCTTGAGATTTGGCGCTCCCCCGAAGTCCCCATCCACAAGCCCGAACGACGGCATAGAGACGTAGCGACCCCATAGAAGTGAGGGCGCGCCGGTTGCAGCCAGCGCGCCCTCGGACAGACACGCAACCCCAGAGCAAGCCCCGCGCGAACGCGGGAGGGAACGGTCATGGACCAAAACTACACCCCGGACGGCCTTCGCGGCGCGTCCGATGAGGCCGGGTATGGCCTGCTGATAGAGGGACCAGGCACCGAGACGCCGTGCCCGACCCCGATCCGGCTTAGCCGCGCCCACCGCGAGACGGGCGAGATGAGCGCCGGCCCTGCCGTCCCGTGCAAGCGGCCGGCTTGCCCGTCCTGCGGCCCCATACTCAGACGGCGTCACGGCGCTCACTTCACGGACGTGTTTGAGGGCCGCACCGGCTTGTCCTTCGTCTCGCTAACTCTGGACCGCGTGTCACTCCGCGAATTCGGGGCCGGCGATACCGCCCGGCTGTACATCTCGCACGCATTCAGCTCGGTGCTCCGGCCGCGCCTGATCCGCGAGTGCCGGAAGATCGGAGGGAGGTTCGCGTACCTCGCCGCGACCGAGCGCCACCAAAACGGGAGCCCCCACATGCACGTGCTTATGGACTCGGGACTTCCCGAGCACGTGATCCGATGGCACGCCTTCGCCTCCGGGTTCGGCCCGTCAATGGATGTCCGGCCGGTCGATCCGGACCGCGACTCTGTGGGTTCGGCCGTGCGGTACTTGCTCAAGAGCGCCTTCGGACCTGACCGGTCCCCTGGGGAGCGCGTCGTCAAGACGAGCAAGGGCATCGGCTATGACGGCGGCGTGGCGCGGGCGGCCCGCCGCGAGCTCATGGCGGCCAAGGGCATAGTGAACGACCCGGACTACGTGATCGAGACGGCGCACGACCGCGTGCCGCCGAGGCGCCGCCCGCAGGGGATCACGCCTCAAGACAAACAACAGTTCGAGGCCGTCCGGGCGGGCACACGCCGAGACCACTACATCCAGATCTCGGACGACGGCAAGCGCGGGATCCGCCACACCTACAGCAAGGCTGTCGGGGGGTACCGGGCTGACGCTGTCGTGATCGAACGCGTGGGCGACGGGCGGGACGTCATCGTCGTCGCCGAGGGTGTCTCGCCCGAGGACGCACGGCGTCACCTCGCAGGCAAGCTTTTCTGAACGCGGGCCGGAGCGCGCCTCCTGCCCGCCACCTTCCACGTGCTGGCGATCCGTCATGTCTGAGCCCATTATCCAACTCACGCCCTCACAGCTCAACGTCTTCGCCCGCGAGGCGGGCCGAGCAGGCGGCCAGTACGTCTACGACCGACTCTCCGAGGAAAACCGATCCGTCGTCCGGATGGTCGAGCGAACCGGCGCGCACAAGTCCGTCCTGTCGACCCGCGAAGCCGCAACCTATGCTGGCGTCGGCGTGGGTACCGTTCGGCGCTGGGTGCGCGACGGGATGCCAGCGGCCAACATTGGAGGCCGGGCCGGTTACCAGATTCGTAAGTCGGACCTCGACAACTGGCGAACGCGCCGGACAAAAGCAGATGACGGCGCGTCGTCAGTCGAGCAGCCGGAGGGCGTCTGAGACGGCCTCCCGGTCGAAGCCGGACAAGTAGTTCGCCGTCACCTGAATCGACGAATGGCCGAGTGTCTGACTAATGGTCGCGACCGGAACGCCGGCCTTGCGGAGGTTGTCCGCCATCGAGTGCCGCGATCCGTGGAATCCGACGTACGGGACACCGGCCAGCGCGGCGAGCTTCTTGAGCTCCGTCCGCGCCTGCGCCGAACGCGACGCCGTCCGTTTGAAAAGAAGCACCGGATCCCGCTCTTCAGCGGCTGTGATGAGCCCGAACACGAAGGGCTCTTGCCCGGTCCGGCTCCACCACCGCACGAGGATGTCCGCTGCGGCCGGACGGAGGTCGATCCCGATCTCGTCGCCCGTCTTCTGCATCTTCCACCGGACATGCGTAGGGCGTCCACCTGCCGCCGGATTGCCGGTCCACTGGACGCTGGACCACCGGAGTCCGATGACGTCTCCGACCCTCATCCCGCCGACATAGAAGGCGAAGACCCACCAGTCGAGCACGTCGGCGCGGCGCCCGTTCACGGTGCCGGAGAGCGCCTCCATCTTTCGGACCTCGTCGCGGTTCAGGCGGCGCTTCTGGACTTTCTCGACTCGGATCTTGATTGTCTGGACGGCCTCGACGGCGAGCGCGGCTCCCGGTAACCCGTCGCTCTTGGCGCGGCGCACGACGGCGCGGAGGGTTCGGAGCTGCTTGCCGATGTAATTCTGCTTGTAGCCGAGCGCGTTCAGGCGCTCTTCGTGACGGCGCAGCAGGGCCGGTGTGAGGCTTGAGAAGGCCACATCATCCCCAGGCATCCGGTCGAGCTTCAGCGTGTCCTCAAAGTGCCGCAGCGCCGTGCCGTAGACGTTTGCCGTACCCACCTTGCCAGCCGACTGCTTTCCTTTCTGGAGAGTGCGCCCGTAGGCGACGATCCCGGTCGAGACGGGAGCAGCCGGCGGGTGGAGGGCAAGCGCCACAGCGTCTTTGATCTCGTCGGGCGTCGCGTTACGACCGCGCGCGCCGAGTTCTGCTGTTGCTGCCTTGTCGGCCGTGCGGAGCCGGCTGACGAGAATCTCTTGGAAGCCTTTGCTGTCAGGATGCGACTTGCGGACCTCGTTCCGGTTCTTGTTCCAGTGAGAGGGCTGGACGCGGAGGCCAAGGGCGACGTAGCGGTCCTTCCCGTCGTGCGCGATGCGGACGTAGAGCGGGACGGCACCCGAGGTGTCCGGGTTGGGTCTGGTAGCGAGGGCGAGGCGCACTGGCAGGTACGGACGGAGGTACGGATTCTCGGCGCTCGTAGTACGGCGCTTGTCCGAACGTTGTGCCCTCGATCTGCGTTTTTGGCCCCTCCAGCAACAAAAACGCCGTCCGACCAGTGGGGGTCGAACGGCGAAAGTGGGCTCTACTGGATTCGAACCAGTGACCTCGTCGATGTCAACGACGCGCTCTAACCAACTGAGCTAAGAGCCCGGACGAGCGGCGCGGACACCGCTCGAAGGGCCGTGAACATACCGCCACCCGGCGCGCGGGATCAACCCGACACCGCTCCGCGCGTGTGAAGCTCGACCAAAGGTTTCCACTCTGCACCGCCGAGGGCCCAACCGGCCGGCCCCGGCCCGACGGTCCGCCACGCGGCCACGCCTTCACCACGGCCGTTCTCGCCGCTCGGATGACATTGTGGGCAGTCCATTCTGCCCTGACCGCGCACCCGCGGACACTACAGGGCCCGAGCCGGCACAGATGGCATGGGCTTTGACATGTGCCCGGCGACCCGCCTGCAGCAATGGACTCCCTCCCGACCGCGCTTCTCTCCGACGCCCACGTCGCCCTTCGCCGGGCGGCCGGGGCCGCGCTGGACGTGTCCGGCGCGTACGCCGATTCGCCGGCCGGCTTCTGGCCGCTCGGCGGGCGCGCGTCGGGCGTGGCCCCGGCCAGAGACGGCGGGACGTGGGTGCTCGTGACGTGCCGGCACGCCGCCGAGCCCGGTCACGCCGCCCACCTCCGGGAGCGCTCGCTCACGGCCGCGCAGCGCTTCGCGCTCTCGCTCTGGCTCGACGGCCTCGACGCCGTCTGGACCGTCGACGGGCTCCCCGACGGCGACGACGTCCGCGCGGCGGGCGTCGCCATCGGCGCGGCCGAGCCGGTCGGGCTGCTCTGGATTCCGACGGCCCGCGCCGCGTAGGTTCGCCGCTCCGAGCCCGACCCGCCGTGACCGTTCCGAACTCCCACCCGTTCGCTATCTCGCCGGCCGAGGCGGTCTCCGTGCAGCGCCGCCTCGAGCCGCTCGTCCGCGAGACGCCGCTCGGGCCCGTCCGCACGGTCGGCGGGCTGGACGTGAGCGTGCGCGAGGACCGCGTGCGCGCGGCCGTCGTCGTGCTCGACGCCGAGACCCTCGACGTCGTGGACCACGCCGTCTGGGACGGGCCGGTCGCGTTCCCGTACGTCCCGGGCCTGCTCAGCTTCCGCGAGATCCCGGCCCTGCTGCCCGCGCTGGAGCAGCTCGCGGCCCTCCCGGACGTGCTCATGCTCGACGCCCACGGCCGCGCGCACCCGCGCCGCTTCGGCCTCGCGTGCCACCTCGGCGTGCTCCTGGACCGCCCCGCGCTCGGCGTCGCCAAGTCGGTCTACGTCGGGACATACGAGGGTCTCGGCGAGGAGAAGGGGAGCACGGCCCCGCTCGTCCACCGCGGCGAGACCGTCGGCATGGCGGTCCGGACGCGCGCGCGCGTGCTGCCCGTCTTCGTCTCGGCCGGCCACCGCTGCACGCTCGCCGACGCCGTCGCGCTCGCGCTGCGCACCACGGGCCGCTTCAAGCTCCCCGAGCCGACGCGCCTCGCGCACCGCCTGAGCTACAGCGGGACACTGTAGGGCGTCGGCCATCGGCGAACGGCCATCGGTCAGATGCTATCCCCGATGGCCGTTCGC
>JAYWIE010000298.1:0-3158 GCA_043789155.1 Rubricoccaceae bacterium
GACCGGCGAGACGGTCTCCCAGTTTATCGGCATCCGCGAGGGGACGTACGCCTTCGAGGTCCGCGCGCGCGACGACGCTGGCCACCAGACGTCGGTGGCCTCGTTCCGCATGCGCATCCTGCCGCCGTGGTACCGGACGTGGTGGGCGTACTCGCTCTACGCGCTCGCGCTCGCGGGCTTCATCTGGGCCATCACCGCGTGGCGGCTCCACAAGCAGCGGCTGCGCCTCGAGGCGGCGCGCGCGCGCAACCAGCGCATGCAGCGCCTCTCGGCGCGCCTCAAGGAGACCAACACGCGCCTGCGCCGCGCGGACACGCTCAAGGACGACCTGCTCGCCAACACGAGCCACGAGCTGCGGACGCCGCTCACGGCCGTGCTCGGCTTCTCCGAGATCCTGCTCGACGAGGCCGACGAGTCCATCCGCGATCTCGCGGCCGGCATCCAGAGCGGCGGCAAGCGCCTGCTCGCTACCGTCGACGCCCTGCTCGACATGTTCAAGCTCCAGGCCGGGACCGCCGAGACGTTCCCCGAGCCCGTCGACGCCGCGGCCGTCGTCCGCGACTGCCTCCGGCCGCTGCGCGCTCAGGCCGAGCGCGCCGGGCTCGTGCTCCACGTCGCCCCGGAGGGCCTCGCGCTGCCGGCCGAGATCGACCGCGGCGCGCTCGAGCGCATCCTCGGGCACCTCGTCGGCAACGCGCTCCGCTTCACGCCGGAGGGCGTGGTGAGCGTGCTCGTCGACGCGACGGACCACGTGCTCTCGGTCGCCGTGCGGGACACGGGCATCGGCATCCCGGCCGACCGGCTCGACGCCGTCTTCGAGCCCTTCGAGCAGGTCTCGACCGGCTACGCGCGCAGCCACGAGGGCAACGGCCTCGGCCTCGCCATCGTCCGCGGGCTCGCCGACATGCTCGGCGGGACGGTCGCGGTCGAGAGCGAGGTGGGCGTCGGGACGACGGTCCGGGTCGAGCTCCCGCGGTGGGCCGAGCACGCGACGGCCGTCCGCCGGGCCGCGCACGCGGCGACGAACCCGGCGCTCGGCGGCGCTCAGATCCTCACGGTCGGCCTCGGCTCCGGCGCGGCGTCCATCCGGACGTGGCTCGCGCCGCAGGGCACCGTCTGCGAGGCCGAGACGACGGGCCAGGGCGTGCGCGAGGCCAAGAAGCTGGCCTACGACGCCGTCTTCGTCGCCGGCGACGCGCTCGAGACCGACGAGAAGCGGGTCCGCCTGCTGCGGACCGTCCCGGGCTACGCCACGCTGCCCATCCTGCGCATCAGCGACGTCCCGCTCGGCGACGCCGACCTCGCCGCGCGCGGCTTCAGCCACCAGCTCACGCTCCCCCTCGGGGCCGACGCCGTCGTGACGCTGCTCGAGGCGCTGCTGATGACCGTCGAGGAGGCGGTGGACGACTGACGAGGTTTGAAGTTTGAAGTTTGAAGTTTGAAGTTTGAAGTTTGAAATGTCGAGTGTTAAGAGTTCCTCGTCTTCTGGTGTTGTGGGCCACTTTCGCCGGATCGTGCACGGCGTCACCCCTCTCCAAACTTCAAACTTCAAACCGCATTCCCCGCTCCCCGCTCCCCGCTCCCCGCCCTACGCCGTGCGGCCGGGGACGAAGGGGACGAATGAGACCGCCCCGTGCGCCTCGTCGTGCGTCGCCGCGTCGCCGGTCCGGGTGATGCGGTGCAGCGTCTGGCGGCCCGGCGGGCCGACCGGGATCACGAGGCTCCCGCCCGCGCGGCCGGGCGCGGGCAGGCGCAGCTGCCGCACGAGCGCCTCCGGCACCGTAGGCCCGCCGGCCGTGACCACGATGCCGTCGAACGGGGCGAGGGCGGACCAGCCGTGGTGCCCGTCGCCGACGCGGGTCCGGATGCGGACGCCGAGGCCGTCGAGCACGGCCATCGCCTGGGCCAGGATCGGGGCGTGGCGCTCGACCGAGAACACGCGCGCGCCCATCGCCGCGAGCACGGCAGCCTGGTAGCCGCTGCCCGTGCCGACCTCGAGCACGCGGTCGCCGGGCTGCACGCCGAGCAGCTCGGTCATCCGGGCGACCGTCGACGGCTGCGAGATCGTCTGCCCGAGGCGCAGCGGGAGCGCGGCGTCCTCGAAGGCCCGCGCGCGCAGCGACGGCTCGACGAAGGCCTGCCGGGGCACCGTAGCGATCGCGGCGAGCACGCGCTCGTCGCGGATGCCGCCCGCGCGGAGGGCCGCGACGAGGCGCGCGGCGCGGCGGTCAGTCGGTCCCACGGCGGCCCCCGTCCCGGGTGGCGAGCAGGTCGCGGAGGCGCATGCCCGCGTTCGGCGTCGGGCCGCGGCGCTCGGGGCGGAAGGCCGCCTCGAAGCGCGCCTCGAGCTCGGCCATCGTCAGGCCGACGTCCAGCCGGCCGTTCTCGGCGACCGAGATGCCGCCGGTCTCCTCGCTCGTGACCACGATGAAGGCGTCGGTCCGCTCCGAGAGCCCGGCCGCGGCGCGGTGGCGCAGGCCGAGGTGCGGGTCCAGCGTGCGCGACTCCGAGACAGGCAGGATGCAGCGCGCGGCCTCGATCTTCTGGCCCTGGATGATGACGGCCCCGTCGTGGAGCGGCGAGTTGGGGTAGAAGATGCTCGCGAGCAGGTCGCGCTCGACGTCGGCGTGGATCTGCGTGCCGGTCTCGACGTAGTTCCGCAGGCCCGTCGAGCGCGAGAACGCGATGAGCGAGCCCGTGCGGCCGCGGCTCATCGCGCCGATGGCGGCCATCGCCTCGGCCGTGATCTTCTGCCGCGGCGGCGGCGCGACGAGCCGCCGCACGATCGGGTTGCGCCCGACGAGGAACAGCGCCTGCCGGATCTCGGGCGCGAACAGGACGACGACCACGATGCCGAAGACGTCGCCGACGGCCCCGAAGATGGTCGAGAGCGTCGTGAGGCCGAGCAGCCGCACGAGCGTGCTCACGACGAGCAGGATCAGGAGCGCGACCGAGATCTGGACCGCGATCGTGCCGCGGATGAGGCGGTAGACCTGGTAGACGAGGATCGCCGTGAGCCCGACGTCGAGCAGGTCCAGCCACGTCACGGGCAGGAAGCCGATGCGGAAGAGGTCGGCGAGCATCATGGCGCGGCCCGGCCGGCGACGCCGGTCGCGCGCGTCGCGCCGGCGACGGCCGCGAGCGTCCGCAGGAGCTCG
>JAYWIE010000299.1:0-3155 GCA_043789155.1 Rubricoccaceae bacterium
GTCCGCCCGTCCGTCCACCCCTGCGCCGTCTAGAACAGGTGAAGAGGCCGGGTCTGCGGCCGCGCCCCGTTCGCCGCCGCCGGTCTATCTTCGCGCACCGTCACTCACCCCCTCGGCCTCGGCCATGGCCTCCGTCCGCCCGTTCCGCGCCCTGCGCCCCGTCCCCGCCGACGCCGAGCGCGTCGCGTCCGTCCCCTACGACGTCGTCTCGGCCGCCGAGGCGCGCGACCTCGCCCGGGGCAACGCGCTCTCGTTCCTCCACGTCGTCCGCCCCGAGATCGACCTGCCAGCCGGGGCGGACGAGCACGCCGACGCGGTCTACGCCGGCGGTGCGGCGGCCCTCGCCGCCTTCGCCGCCGGCGAGCACTTCGCCGAGGACGACGCGCCCGGCCTCTTCGTCTACCGCCTCGTCATGAACGGCCGCGCGCAGACGGGCGTCGTCGGCCTGGTGCCGGCCGCGGCTTACGACAGCACCGACCACGGCGGCATCCTGCGCCACGAGAACACGCGGCCCGACAAGGAGGACGACCGCACGCGGCACGTCCGCACGCAGCGCGCCCACGCCGAGCCCGTCATGCTGACGTACCGCGGGGCCGACGCCATCGACGCGCTCGTCGCGGACGCGGTGGCGGCCGAGCCGCTCTACGACTTCCGCGCCAAGGACTACGTGCAGCACACCGTCTGGGCCGTCCCGGACGCCGCCGCGCTCGCGGCCGCCTTCGCGGACGTCGACGCGCTCTACGTCGCCGACGGCCACCACCGCTGCGCCGCAGCCGCGCGCGTGGCGAAGGAGATGCCGGACGTGCCGGGCGCGCAGGACTTTCTCGCCGTCCTCTTCCCGATCGAGGACATGGAGATCCAGGCCTACAACCGGGTCGTGAAGAAGCTGCCCGCCGGCAAGACCAAGTTCCTCGAGCAGCTCCGCCACCGCTTCGACGTCGAGGAGGCGCTCGACGCCGAGCCCGACGACCCCGGCTTCGTCGGCGTCTACCTCGACGAGGAGATCGGCTGGCTCTCGCTCGCCCTGCCCGAGACGACGCGCGACGGCGTCGCCGACACGCTCGACGTCGCCCGGCTCTCCGAGTTCGTGCTCGAGCCGATGCTCGGGATCAAGGACTCGCGCACGGACGCCAACCTCGCCTTCGTCGGCGGCATCCGCGGGCCCGAAGAGCTCGAGCGCCTCGTGGACTCGGTCGAGGCGGACATCGCGTTCTGCATGTTCCCCACGGCTCCCGAGGACCTCATGGACGTCTCGGACGCCGGCGAGCTCATGCCGCCCAAGTCGACGTGGTTCGAGCCCAAGCTGCGCTCGGGCCTGCTCGTCCACCGCTTCTGACAGCTGGCGCTCGGACCCGACGCCGCGGCGTTCATACGTTCACTCAGGCCCGCGCACCACGAGATGCTGAGAACAGTCGAAGCCGTTGCCGAGAGCGACGGACGCCTCCGGCTCTTAGAAGCCGTCGAACTCCGCGCCGGCGAGCGGGCCCTCGTGACGATCCTGGACGAGCCGGACGATGCGGCTCTTCTGAGCCAGCCCGCGCTCGCCCAGGACTGGGACCGTCCCGAGGAGGATGAGGCGTGGGCCCACTTACAGCCGTGACGCGCGGGGACGTCGTGCTGGTTCGGTTTCCGTTCTCGGACCTCTCTGCGGCCAAGCTGCGCCCGGCCGTCGTGCTCGCGGATGCCGGCCGTGGCGACGCCATTCTCGCGCAGGTCACGAGCAATCCGTACGCGGATCCGCTGGCGGTCCGGCTCGAGGCGGGCGACTTCTGGGTGGGCAGCCTCGACCGGACCAGCTTCGCGCGACCGGGCAAGCTGTTCACAGCGAGTGGGGCGATCGTCGCACGGACCGCCGGCAGACTCACAGCCGGAACGACGGACCGGGTCGTGGAGGCGGTGATCCGTCTGTTCCGAGAACCGCCCGAATGACCGGGCCTACTCGTCGGCCGGGTCCGCGCCGAGGCCGGAGCCGGGGTTGAGCATCTCGTCGAGCGCGTACTCGCTCGACACGAGCACCTCGCGCGCCTTCGATCCCTCGAACGGGCCGACGATGCCGGCGTCCTCGAGCTGGTCCACGAGCTTCGCCGCGCGCGCGTAGCCGACGCCGAGCTTGCGCTGGAGCAGGCTTACGGATCCCTGCTGCGAGCGCACGATCACGCGGGCCGCGTCGGCGAAGAGGTCGTCGCGCTTCTCCGACGCGAGCGTGCCGGCCGAGCCCTCGGGCGCGTCCTCGTGCGGGTCCATCGGCGGCAGCAGGTACGGCCCCGGCCCGGGCTGCGAGCCGATGAAGCCGGTCACGGCCTCGACCTCCTCGACCGAGACGTACGGCCCCTGGAGGCGCGTCAGGCGCGAGCCGTTCATGTGCAGCAGGTCGCCGTTGCCGACGAGCTGGTGCGCCCCGCCGCCGTCGATGATCGTGCGCGAGTCGATCTTGGACGACGTCTGGTAGGCCATCCGCGACGGGAAGTTGGCCTTGATGAGGCCCGTGATGACGTCTACGGAGGGCCGCTGCGTCGCGAGCACGAGGTGGATGCCGACCGCGCGGGCCATCTGCGCCAACCGCGCGATCGGGGCCTCGACCTCCTTGGCCGACGTCATCATGAGGTCCGCGAGCTCGTCCACGATCACGACGAGGTAGGGCAGGTGGCGGTGCTTGCCGCCGAGCGTCTCGAGCGTGCCCTTGGCCTGCTTCTCGTTGTACTCGGTGATGCCGCGCACGCCGGCCTCGGCGAGCAGGTCGTAGCGGAGCTCCATCTCGCGCTCGCACGAGCGGAGCACGGCCGCGGCCTGCGCGAAGTCCGTGATGATCGGGTCCTCGGCGTCGACGGGCATCGCCGAGAAGTGGTTCAGCAGCGCCGAGTAGCCGTTGAGCTCGATCTTCTTCGGGTCGATCATCACGAACTTGAGGTCGCGGGGCTGCTTGGCGTAGAGCAGGCCCACGATGAGCGCGTTGACGCCGACGGACTTGCCCGAGCCCGTCGCCCCGGCGACGAGCAGGTGCGGCATCTTGGCGAGGTCCTCGACGTAGACGCCGCCCTCGATCGTCTTCCCGATGGGAATAGGCAGCGCCATCTTGCCGCCGCGGGCGGCGTCGCGGAACGTCGGCGTCGAGAGCGTCTGCCGCAGGCGGACCATCTCGCGCGAGCGGTTCGGGA
>JAYWIE010000300.1:0-3147 GCA_043789155.1 Rubricoccaceae bacterium
GACGAGGCGGACGTAGGCGTCGCGGTCGCCGGCGAACTCGGGCGGGACGGTGTGGGCCGCGAGCAGCGTCGGCACGAGGCGCTGCGGGCCCTCGCGGGCGAGGCGGGCGTAGACGCGCAGCGTCTTGATCTCGTCGGCGAGCGAGAGGCCGTAGCCGGTCTTGGCCTCGACCGTCGTCACGCCGAGCGCGAGCATCGCGCCGAGGCGCGCGCGGGCTCCGGCGGCGAGGTCGTCCCCGGTCGCGGCGCGCGTGGCGCGGACCGTGGCTGCGATGCCGCCGCCCTGCCGGGCCTGCGCGAGGTAGTCCGCACCGCGGAGGCGGGCGACGAACTCGGCCTGCCGGTCGCCGGCGAAGGCGAGGTGCGTGTGGCAGTCCACGAGGCCGGGCACGACGAGCGCGCCCTCGGCGCTGACGCGCGTCGCGCCGGCGAACTCGGCCGGGACCTCGCTCTCGGGGCCGGCCCACAGGACGTCGCCCGTAGCGTCCCACGCGAGCGCGGCGTCCGCGACGAGGCCGATCTCGTCCTGCGCGGGGGCGTCCGGCGGGCACGTCGCGAGCACGCCGATGCCGGCGAGAACCGTCACGGGCGGGCGTGCCGCGAGCGGGCGCGTCACGGGCGGACCGCGGCTGGCTCGGGGCAGCCCGCGACGACGGTGTCGCGCACGACGGCCTCGACCGAGTCGACCGTGAAGGCGCGGGCGTAGGCACCGAGGTGGCCGTAGCCTGTCCCGCCGGCGGGGCCGCGGGGCGTCGCGCGGCCGCGCAGGCGCGCGAAGACGGTCACGCCGTGCCCGAAGGTGCCCGCCGAGTCGCCGACGGCGGCGGTGTAGCGCGCGTGGACGTCGGCCGCGGGGCGCATGTCGAGGCGCGTCTGGTCGGCGGCGACGGGCGCGGCCGCCTCGGTCCACCACGCCTCGGCCGGGCCGGCGCAAGGGACGAAACCCGAGTGCTCGAAGCCGGCAGAATAATGCCCCTCGAACGTGCCCGAGAGTGAGTCGGCCGTGAGCGAGTCGGCCGTGAGCGCGGAGCCCGGCGGCGCGGGGCCGAGCGAGGCGGGGCCGAGCGAGGCGGGCGGCGCAGCCAGGGCGTCCGCCGGGGCGTCGGGCGCGCAGCCGGCCAGCGCGAGCACGAGGAGCAGGGCGGGGACGAGGCGCACGGGGCAGGCGGCTGTGAGAGGCTGACTGTGAATGCCGTCATCCCCGCCGTCTTTCCCGCGCACGCGGGAATCCAGAGTGTCGAGCGCCGCGCCACGACTCTGGATGGGCTGCGCCGTCGCTGCGCGGTCCCGGTCGGGGCCGGGAATGACGGCGTTTTGAGCTTCGTCGTGCTTTCATAGTCAGCCTCTGAGAGCCGAAGGTAGGGCGTCAGGCGCGCGGTGCGGACCCACGGTGCAGAAGGTCGGTGCGCAGGTCAGTCCGCCGCGAGCGCGTCCGAGGCGAGCGCGTCGTCGGCGAGCGCGCCCGCAGCGACGAGCGCGTGCGTGGCGGCGAGGTCGGCCTGGAACGGGCCGTCGGCGGTCCGGAACGCGACCCGCGCGCGGACGGCGCGCCACGCGCGCTCGACGCCGAAGCCGGCGCGCAGCGGCCGCCGGAAGTCGAGCGCCTGCGCCGCGCAGAGCAGCTCGGCCGCGACGACGCGCTCGGCGTTCTCGACCACGAGGAGCGCCTTGCGCGCGCCCCACGCGCCCATCGAGACGTGGTCCTCCTGCCCGCGGCTCGACGGGATGGAGTCCACGACGGCCGGGTGGCACAGCGTCTTGTTCTCCGAGACGAGCGCCGCGGCCATGTACTGCACCATCATGAAGCCCGACTGCACGCCGGTCTCGTGGAGCAGGTACGGCGGGAGGCGGTCGACGCCCTCGAGCAGCAGATACGTCCGGCGCTCGCTAACGGAGGCGAGCTCGGCTACGGCGATGGCCGCCACGTCGAGCGCGAGCGCGAGCGGCTGCCCGTGGAAGTTGCCCGCCGAGAGGAGGTCCGGCGCGCCCTCGGCCCCGCCGGGTGAACCCGCACCGGCGAAGACGAGTGGGTTGTCGGTGACGGAGTTGAGCTCGGTCTCGACCTGCTGCGCGGCGAAGCTCAGCGCGTCGCGGCTCGCGCCGTGGACCTGCGGCACGCACCGCACGGAGTACGGGTCCTGAACCTTGTCGCATCCGGCGTGGCTCGGCCCGATCTCGGAGCCCGCGAGCAGCGCCCGCACGTGCGCGGCCACGGCGACGGCCCCGGCGTGCGGGCGCACGGCGTGGACGCGCGCGTCGAAGGGCGCGGCTGAGCCGCGGACGGCCTCGAGCGTCATCGCCGCCACGACGTCCGCCGTCTCGGCGAGGCGCAGCGCGCGGGCGAGCACCTCGGCCCCGAGCGCGGCCATGAACTGCGTCCCGTTGACGAGCGCGAGCCCGTCCTTGGGGGCGAGCCCGACCGGCGCGAGGCCGTGCGCGGCGAGGACCTCGGCCGCAGGCGCGGGCGCGCCGCCGTGCCAGAGCTCGCCCTCGCCGAGCAGCGGCAGCGCGAGGTGCGCGAGCGGCGCGAGATCGCCCGACGCGCCGAGGCTGCCCTGAGAGGGCACGACGGGCGTGATGCCGCGCTCGGCAAAGGCGAGCAGCCGCTCGAACACGGCGACGGAGACGCCCGAGAAGCCGAGCCCGAGCGCGTGGACCTTCAGCGAGAGCATCCGCCGCGACTGGCTCTCCAGCACCGGCGCGCCGACGCCGACGGCGTGGCTCCGCAGCAGGTTCTCCTGCAACGCGACGAGCCGGTCGGCATCGACGCGGACGGACTTGAGCGACCCGAAGCCGGTGTTGAGGCCGTAGTGCGCGCGGCCGTCGCCCAGCGCGGCGTCGACGGCGCGGCGGCTCCGGGCGACGCGGCAGCCGTCCGTGCCGAGCGCGGCGCGGAGGGCGGCGAGGCTGCGGTCGAGGTCGGCGTCGAGCGTCGCGAGGCGCAGCACGACGGCCCCGTCGGCGACGGGCAGCGCGGCGGGTGGTGTGTCGGGCGGCGTCATGGCGCGCCGAGGCCGAGCGCGGCGACGGCCCCGGCGAGGCGGCCCGCGACGGCGCGGATCTGGACGGCGCGCGCGCGCCAGTTCTCCGGCGCGCTGCCGACGCCCTGGGCCGAGCCGTCCGGGGTGAGCGGCACGGCCGTGCTCAG
>JAYWIE010000301.1:0-3143 GCA_043789155.1 Rubricoccaceae bacterium
AGCGGGGTGGGGGGCGTCACTCCGACTGGCACGACGGTGCGGAAATGCAGCCCCTCCGGCCCTTCGGGCCACCTCCCCGGAGGGGAGGAGTCAGGTCCAGGACAAGCTCTAGCTTTCCGGTCCCTCCCGGACGCCCGTGCTCTCCCCCCGACTCGCCCCGCCCGACGCGCTCGCGCCCGACGCGCGCGCCCGCGACGTGCCGGACCCCGACGCGCCGCTCGCAGGCGTCCTGGCGGCCTTCGCCGCGCTCTACGTCATCTGGGGCTCGACGTACCTCGCGATCCGCTTCGCCGTCGAGACGCTGCCGCCGTTCACGATGGCCGGCGTGCGCTTCGTCGCCGCCGGCGCGCTGCTGTTCGGGTGGAGCCGCGCGCGCGGGGCGGCCCCGCTGACGCGCCCGCAGTGGCGGACGTGCCTCGTCGCGGGCACCCTCCTGCTCGTCGGCGGCAACGGGCTCGTGTCGTGGGCCGAGCAGACCGTCCCGTCCGGCATCACGGCGCTGCTCATCGCGTCGACGCCGATGTGGATGGCGCTGCTGGACTGGGCGCGGCCCGGCGGCGTGCGGCCGCGCGCGGGCGTCTGGGCGGGCATCGCGCTCGGGCTGGCCGGCATCGCCGTGCTCGTCGGGCCGGCGAGCGGGAGCGTGGACCCGTGGGGCGCGCTCGCCATCGGGACGGCCTCGTTCTGCTGGGCGCTCGGCT
Source organism: Rubricoccaceae bacterium (assembly GCA_043789155.1). Lineage (GTDB taxonomy): Bacteria > Bacteroidota > Rhodothermia > Rhodothermales > Rubricoccaceae > DASVSE01. The sequence continues at coordinate 702 of JAYWIE010000301.1, forward strand.
CGGTCTACCAGCGCGGCGCGCCGACGTCGAGCTCGACGCTGCTCAACGTCGGCGGGCAGATGCTGGCCGGCGGGACCGTCCTGCTCGGCGTCGGCCTCGCGCTTGGCGAGCGCGTAGACGTCGCCGCCGTTTCCGCGACGTCGCTGTGGGCGCTGGCGTACCTCGTGCTCGTCGGGGCCGTCGTGGGCTACTCGGCCTACGTCTGGCTGCTCAAGGTGAGCACGCCGGCCAAGGCCTCGACGTACGCCTTCGTCAACCCGGTCGTGGCCGTCGTGCTCGGGTGGTGGCTCGCCGCCGAGCCCATCGGGCCGCGCGTGGTCGGGGCGGGCGCGCTCGTGATCGCGGCCGTCGTGCTGATCACGCTCGCCGGGCGCAAGGCCGCCGGGTGAGACGTCCGGCCGGCCGCGGCGCGGCTCACGCCCGCAGCCCGCGCGGCAGCACGGCCCGGCCGAGGCCCGCGAACAGCGCCTGCACGGCGAGCGCCATGAGCGCCGCCGGGACGGCCCCCTCGAGGATCAGGCCGGTGTCAGCGAGGCGCACGCCCGTCAGGATCGGCTGCCCGTAGCCGCCGGCCCCGACGAGCGCGCCGAGCGTCGCCGTGCCGACCGTGAGCACGGCCGCCGTCTGGATGCCGGCCAGCACCGACGGCGCGGCGAGCGGCAGGTCCACGCGCAGCAGCCGCGCGAGCGGCGGCAGGCCCAGCGCGTCCGCGCTCTCGCGCAGCTCGGGCGCGACGCCGGCGAGCCCGGCGTGCGTGTTCCGCACGACCGGCAGCAGGGCGTAGAGGAACAGCGCGACGAGCGCCGGGGCCGTCCCGATGCCAAGCAGCGGGATCAGCGCCACGAGCAGCGCCAGCGCCGGGACGGTGTAGAGCACGCTCACCGTCCCGAGCACGGTCACCTCGAGCCCGCGCACGCGCGCCGCGGCGATCCCGAGCGGGACCGCGACGAGGATGGCCGCCAGCAGCGCCACGCCGACGAGCAGCAGGTGCTCGTGCGTGCGCCGCCACACGCGGCCCGCCCGCGTCTCGGCCTCGGCCGTCGTCTCGGCCCCGAGCAGGGCCCGGAGGCCGTCGCGCGCGACCGCCGCCTCGGCGACGCCGTCCACGCGGGCGCGGGCGTTGAGGCGCACCATCGCCGCGGCGTCGATGCGGCCCGAGAGGCGCTCGATGGCCGCGACGGCGCGCGGCGCGCGCGCGCGCAGGTCTGCGCGGACGAGGAAGACGGCGTCGTAGCGCGGGAAGACGCGGCGGTCGTCGCGGAGCAGGCGGATGCCGCCCATCGCGATCTCGGCGTCGGTCGTGTAGAGGTCCGTGACGTCGACGGAGCCGGCAGCGAGCGCGCGCAGCGCGAGGTCGTGGTCGAGCCCGCGCGCGCCGGTCTGCGGCAGCCCATAGGCGGCGCGGACGCGCGGCCAGCCGTCGGCGCGGCTGAGGAACTCGTTGGACAGCCCGACGGCCAGGCCGGGGTGGGCGCGCAGGTCCGAGATCGTCCGCACGCCGAGCGCGGCGGCGCGGGCCTCGGCCATCCCGAGCGCGTAGGTGTCGTTGAAGCCCAGCGGGGCGAGCATCTCGATGCCCTGCCGCGCGAGCGCGGCCCGCAGCGCCGCCGCGTCCGGGAGGGCCTGCCCGGCGAGCAGCTCCTCCCGGATCGTCCCGGTGTACTCGGGATAGGCGTCGACGTCGCCGCGCAGCAGGGCCTCCCAGAGCACGCGCGTCCCGCCGAGCTCGCGGCGGTGGACGGCCGGCGCGCCGGCGGCGCGGGCCAGCTGCGTCGCCATCTCGCCGAGCACGACGGACTCGGTGAAGACCTTGGACCCGACGCGGACCGGCTGCGCCGCGGCGCGGCCGGCGGCGAGCGTGACGAGCATGAGCAGGGCGAGGCGCGTCACAGGGCGTACCGCTGCGCGGCGATGAACCGCTCGACAAAGGGCGTCGCCGGCGCGCGCGCGACGTCGGCGAGCAGGCCGCGCTGGACGACCGCGCCGGCGTCCATCACCGCGACGCGGTCGGCGAGGACCGCGGCCTCGCGCAGGTCGTGGGTCACCAGCAGCACGGTCTTGCCGAGATCGCGGACGAGCGCGCGGAGATCGGTCTGGAGGTCGGCGCGCGTCACCGGGTCGAGCGCGCCGAGCGGCTCGTCGAGCAGCAGCACGTCGGGGTCCAGCACGAGCGCGCGGACGAGGGCCACGCGCTGGCGCTGGCCGCCCGAGAGCTCGGCCGGGAAACGCGCGAGCAGGCCGGGCGGGAGCCGCGCAAGGTCGGCGAGGGCCGCGAGGCGGGCGTCGATGCGCGCCTCGTCCCACCCGAGGTGCCGCGCGAGCAGGGCGGCGTTGCCGCGCGCGGTGAGGTGCGGGAAGAGGCCGCCGGACTGGATCACGTAGCCCATGCGCCGGCGCAGCGCCCGCGCCGAGGCATCCGTGACGGCCTCGCCGCCGACGGCG
>JAYWIE010000302.1:0-3136 GCA_043789155.1 Rubricoccaceae bacterium
TGGCTCCACGCCGGGCAGGCGCTCGCGCGTGCGCTCGTCGTCGCGGCAGACCGCGGGCTCGCGGCGTCGTACGCCAACGAGCCGGTCGAGGTCGCGGCGCTGCGGCCGCGCGTCGCCGAGATCGTCGGCGAGGGCGTGCCGCAGGTGCTCTTCCGCGTGGGCTACCCCGAGGACGTGCCGGCCACGCCGCGCCGCCGCGCGAGCGACGTCACCGACCGCTGAGGCGGAGCCCTGCGCGGGCCTTGCCTGCCCGCATGGGCCGACGCACGAACGCCGCCCCCGCACTGCGGGGGCGGCGTTCGGAGACGTGGAGCCAAGGAGATTCGAACTCCTGACCTCTGCAGTGCGATTGCAGCGCTCTACCAACTGAGCTATGGCCCCGGTGCCCGGCACGGGGCCGGGCGGCCAACATACGGCCGCCCGCCGCGCGCGTCCAAGCCGCCGCCCGCGCGCGGGCGCGTGAAAGTGCCGTGCGCTACCGCACCACGACCAGCCGCCGCACCGCCGCCTCGGCCTCCGCCGAGAGCCGCACGACGTACACGCCCGGGGCCAGCCGCGCCGTCTCCAGCGTCGCCGTGTGGCGGCCGGCTGCGGCCTCACCGTCCACGACCACCGCGACCTCGCGGCCGAGCAGGTCCGTGACGGCGAGGCGCACCGGGCCGGCCTCGGCGAGCGTGTAGCCGAGCACCGCAGGCCCGCGCGTCGGATTGGGCGCGGGCGCGTCGAGCACGAGGCCGCGGGCGGGGGCCACCTCAGCGGCCGTCATAGCGACGGTCAGCGCCAGCGGGACGGACGCCGTCGGGGCGGACGGGTCGGACGTCGTCACCACGAGCGTCAGCGGGTAGGTGCCGGGGGCCAGGCCATCTGTGCTGATCGCGACCGGCACGCTCGACGTCGCGCCCGGGGCCGTCGAGCCGCGCTGCGTGGCGGGCGTCGCCCAGTGGCTCGGCGGGCCGAACGTCATCTGGAACGTCATGTCGTTGCCGGCCTGCGCCGCCGCGCCGCTCGGGAGCCCGTTCGGCGAGCGGACGAGCGTGCCGCCGGCGAGCGGGTTCTCGGTGCTGTAGAGGACCGGGGCCGTGCCGGACTCGAGGTCCAGGAACCACGTCACCGGCTGGCCCTGCGTCACGGCGACGGGGACGGGCAGCGGGATGGGGACGAAGACGGAGCCGGGGCCGTTCACCGACGTCACAGGAGCCGTCCCGAGCGGCGCGCCGCCCGTGCCCGCGCCGGCATAGAGGCGCAGAGTGGCCGTCCACGACGTCCCGGCCGAGCCCGGCCCGTAGACCTGTGGCGCGACCGCCCGCACCAGCCCCGAGCACGGCGGCGTCACGCTCTGCCCGTACTCGCCGCCGCCGGCCGTGCTGTTGACGTAGAACGACACCTGGCCCTGCTGCACGACGACCGGCGCGGCGCACTCGCCCGGATCGGACCCGACGACGGCCACGGCCCAGTCCAGCGGGCGGCTGCCTGGCGCGGCCGTGTTGCGGATCTCGACCGCGCGCGTGGCCGTCTGCCCGGGCGCGAGCACGACCGAGAGCGGGGCCGGCGCGCCGAGCACGGCTGCCGCCGGCCGCGCGCGGAACGCGGAGAGGATCGGCGCGCGCTCGCCCAGCAGGCGCGCGTTGTCGCGCGTGGCCGCGTTGCCGGTCGGGCCGGCGTTGACCGGGGCCGTCGCGTCGGGGTAGATGAGGTCCGGGGCGGACCAGTAGCCGACGGACGTGCACGCGAAGCCGGCGTCCGCGCACTGGTTGTTGTAGGCCATGACGGTCCGCCAGCGGCCGGCGAGGTCGACGGTGCCCTGGCCGTACGGGTAGGCCGGGGCGGTGACGACGTACGGGTCGTGGGTCGCGCCGAAATTGTGGCCGACCTCGTGCGGGAACGTGTAGGTGCTCACGGCGCAGCCGACCTCGACGACCGAGAAGGCGAACGTCGCGCCGGGGTTGACGTAGCCGAGCCCGCAGGCGTCCGTGTAGCCCGCGCCGAGCAGCACCACGAGGTCGGCCCCGTAGGCATTCCGGACCGCGTGGAGCTCGTCGAAGCGGCCGTCGGCCGTGTTCTGGAGCGCGGGCAGGTCGGTCGCCATGAGCGCCGTCTCGGCCGTCGGCGACTCGTAGGCCGTCGCGAGCGTCAGGCGGACGCCGATGCCGGAGACGGCGTAGGTCGCGTTGGACTGCGCGACGGCGAGCTGCGCGAAGGCCACCGGGTCCGCGTAGGCCGCCGCGACGCGGGCCGTGTACACGACGAGGACGTCGGCCTCGACCAGCCCGTTTCGCCGCGTCGCCTCGGCGGGCAGGTCGGCCGCACGCGCGCGCTCGACGGCGTCGCGGGTCTCGGCCACGAACGCCTCGAAGTCGCCCGCGTGCTCGGCCCGCCCGGCCGCGACGCGTGCGACGGCGTGAAGCCCGCCCGTGAGCGGGCGGACGGTGTAGACGGCGTCGCCGCGGCGCACCGTGCCCGTGAGCGATCCCGCGCGCGAGACGAAGACGGCCTCGGCCGTGTCGGCGACGCGCGCGGCGGCCGCGCGGCCCGCCCACGAGAGGTCGCCCGGCGCGCGCCGCTCGGCCCCGTCCGCCGCGACGACGACCGGCGGCGCGCCGGGCAGGTCCACGCGGACGTCCTGGTCGGCCTCGAGCAGCGACACGTCGGCCGTGACGAGCTGGACGTCGGTCACGCCGGGCTCGGCGCGCAGCAGGCCCAGGATCTCGGCCTGCCGCGGCGTCAGCGCCGCCTCGGGGACAGGCGCGGGCGTGAGCAGGGCGGGCTGGGCAGCTCCCGGCTGGGCGGCCGCGGCTGTCAGGAGCAGGGCGGCGGCGAGGCGGCGGAGCATGGGCACGGCAGGCAGTGTCGGTACGCGAGACTACGACGCGCCAGACCGAGAGCGTACTCCCGCGTTTCCAACGGCCTAAAAGATCGCGCGGAGCGCGACGCGGACGCTGCGGCCCGGCGCGAGCACGCCGAACGGCCGGTAGCGGCTCAGCGGGTCCACGAAGCGCGCGTCGAACAGGTTGTCCACGGACACGACGGGCGAGAGCGTCACGCGGCCGGCCGCGAAGGTGGCCGCGGCCGATCCGTCCCACGTCGCGTAGGCGGCCGTCGGGACCTCGCCCGGGACGTCCGGCTGGCGCTGCGCCGC
>JAYWIE010000303.1:0-3128 GCA_043789155.1 Rubricoccaceae bacterium
ACGCCATCGGCGGCCTGTCGGTCGGCGAGGCGACGGAGGCGATGTACGCGACGGTCGAGGCGACGACGCCCGAGCTGCCCGCCGACCGCCCGCGCTACCTCATGGGCGTCGGGACGCCGCAGAACCTCGTCGAGAACGTCGCCCGCGGCGTCGACCTGTTCGACTGCGTCATGCCGACGCGCAACGCGCGCAACAAGACGCTCTTCACGACGGACGGCGTCGTCAACATCAAGAACGCCCGCTGGACGCGCGACTTCGAGCCCGTCGACGCCGGCCTCGCCGCGTACCACTCGCGGACGTTCTCGAAGGCCTACCTCCGGCACCTCGCGATGGCCGAGGAGCCGCTGTTCATGGAGATCGCCTCGGTCCAGAACCTCGCGCTCTACCTCTGGACGATGCGCGAGATGCGCGCGGCGATTCTCGAGGGCCGCTTCCCGGCGTGGCGCGCCGAGTGGTCCGACCGCCTCGCCCGCAAGGCCTGACCGCCCGGGGCGTCGACCCGCGACGGTCGCGTCCAGCACCTAGATGCCGTGCGGCCGGCATCCGACTGCCGCAGGGGCACAGCGTGCTGGCTCGTGCCCCAGTCCGCCGCGACACCATCCGACGACGTCGGCGTCGTCGGGACGTCGGCGACGTCGGGACATCGGCGGCCGGAACGTCGCCGGCGGGGCGTGCGAACCCGCGGCGCGCCGGGCGGCGTTCGGGCGGACCCATCTCCCGGTCCCATGCGCCTCGCCCTTCTCGTGCTCCTCGCCGCCGTCACCCTCGGCGGGTGCAGCCTGCTCGCCCGCCCCGTCGTCGGGCTGTTCTACGACACCGCGGACCTGCCCGAGGCGCAGGTCCGCCGCGACCTCGCGTACCGCGACGACGGCGACCCGAAGCACCGCCTCAACCTGTTCCTGCCCGCGCCCGGCAGCCCGCCCCGCCCGACCGTCGTCTTCGTCCACGGCGGCAACTGGGACTCCGGCGACCGCGACCTCGAGGTCGGCGGGCGCGACATCTACAACAACGTCGGCCGCTTTCTCGCCGGCAACGGCATCCCGACGGCCGTCGTGAGCTACCCGTTCGCGTCCGTGCCCGGCGGCGCGGCTGTGGACTGGCGCGCTGAGGCGCGCGACGTCGCAGCCGCGATGGCCTACGTCGGCCGCGAGCAGGCGTCGTGGGGCAGCCGCGGCATCGTCGGGATGGGCCACTCGGCCGGGACGCACCTCATGCTCGAGGCCGCGCTCAACCCCGCCGTCGCCGGGCCCGCCGCCGGAGGTGCCGGGCGCGTCTGCGGGCTCGTCCCGGCGAGCGGGGCCGCGCTCGACCTCACGGCCGAGGGCGTCTTCGTCGGCGACACCTACGACTTCTTCTCGTCGCGCTTCGCGCCGGACCGCGTCACCCTCACCGAGCCGCCGGCGACGCCGGCCACGTGGCAGCGCGAGGTCTCGGTGGTCCCGTTCGTGACGCCGCAGACGCCGCCGATGCTGATCCTGCTCGGCACGGGCGAGAGCCCCGGCTTGCAGCGGCAGTCGCGCCTGCTCGACGCCGCGCGCGTCGCCGCCGGCGTCCCGGGCGCGCTCGTGAGCGTCCCGGCGAGAAGCCACGCCCTCGTCGTGCCGGCGCTGAGCCGCGACGACAAGGTCGCCGGCCCGGCCGTCGTCGCGTTCGTCAACGGGCTCGCGTGCTCGTGAGAGGTATCTGACGTCACTGAGGCGGTGCGCCAGAAGGTCGTCGCCCTCCTCCGCTGACGGCGCGGCCGCGGGCGGCATCGCGAGCGGGTTGCAGTGCGGCCGAGTCCGTCTCGGTCGACCGCGGCACCTGACCGCGCCGAGCCGGGGTATCCTCACGCTCCTCTCCACCCGGCCCCGGGCGCGTGCCTGGCGGCCCCTCCCGCACTCCCAATGTCCGACCTCTCCCTCGGCGTCATCGGCCTCGGCGTGATGGGCCGCAACCTCGCCCTCAACGCCCTCGACGCCGGCGTCACCGTCGCCGGGTTCGACCTCGGCGAGGCGGCCGTGGCCGGCTTTCAGGAGGAGGCGGCGGGCCGCGCCGCGGCCTCCACGACCGACATCGCGACCTTCCTGGCTGCGCTGCCCGCGCCGCGCGCGCTCCTCGTGATGGTGCCCGCCGGCAAGCCCGTCGACGCCGTCCTCGCCTCGTTCGCGCCGCACCTCACGCCCGGCGACTTCTTCATCGACGGCGGCAACTCGTTCTTCCGCGACACGCAGCGCCGGCAGGCCGAGATGGACGCGAAGGGCCTCCACTTCATGGGCATGGGCGTCTCGGGCGGCGAGGAGGGCGCGCGCCGCGGGCCGTCCATGATGCCCGGCGGGCCGGCCGAGGCCTACGCCACCGTCGGGCCCGTCCTCGAGCGCATGGCGGCCACCGTCGGCGGCGTGCCGTGCGTGGCGCACCTCGGCGCGGGCGCGGCCGGCCACTACGTCAAGATGGTCCACAACGGCATCGAGTACGGCCTGATGCAGCTCTTGGCCGAGGCCTACGACCTGCTCAAGCGCGGGGCCGGCATGGGCAACCTCGACCTCGCGGCCACCTTCGCCGCGTGGAACGCGGGCCCGCTCCAGTCCTTCCTCGTCGAGATCACGGCCGACATCTTCGACCAGCCCGACACGACCGACGTCGATCCCGCCGCGATGCCGGCCGAGACAAGCCCGCAGGAGGCGCTCGGCACCGAGTCGACGTCGGCGAGCGCGCCGGGCACGGGCGGCGTCGCCGGCGACACCGCGAAGGCGGCGCTTTCGGACGCCACCACGCCCGCCGAGGTCCGCTACCTCCTCGACGCCATCGCCGACACGGCCCAGCAGAAGGGCACGGGCAAGTGGACGAGCCAGGACGCGCTCGACCTCGGCGTGCCCACGCCGACCATCGACGCCGCCGTCTCGGCCCGCTACCTCTCGGCCCTGAAGGCCGAGCGCGTCGCCGCGGCGGCGCTGCTCGGCGAGCCCGAGCGCGACGCCGGTGCCGGCCGCGACGCGCTCGTGGCGGCGCTCGAAGGCGCGCTCCACGCCGCGTTCTACGCGACCTACGCGCAGGGCTTCGCGCTCCTGCGCGCCGCGAGCGATGCCTACGCGTTCGGCCTCGACCTCGGGCAGGTCGCGACCGTCTGGCGCGGCGGCTGCATCATC
>JAYWIE010000304.1:0-3123 GCA_043789155.1 Rubricoccaceae bacterium
CTCAAGCGGCAGGGCCGCGCCGAGGAGCACCTCGCGCTGTTCTACCCGTCCACGCGCGCCGACCGCGAGGAGCTGCTGCGCGTGATGATGAAAAAGACGCAGGTCCACGTCGAGCCGGACCAGATCCCCGAGATGCTGCTCGACGGCGTCCGGACGTACTCCGGGGCCGACATGGAGGCGCTGCTGACGCGCGCCAAGTTCCGCGCCGCCACAGCGCACGCCGTGCCGGCTCCCGACACGCCAGCCGCCGACGCCCCGGCATCCGACGCCCCGGCACCCGACGCCCCGGCACCCGACGTGCCTGCGGCCGATGTCCGGCCGGACGCGACTCCGGACGACGTCTCCGCGGGCGACGCGCCCACTGTTCAGCCGGGCACCGTCACCAAGGCGATCCTCGAGGCCGTGGTCGCAGACTTCCTCCCGCCGACCTACCCGCTGCAGGTGGAGCTTCAGAACCTCGTGGCCGTCATGGAGTGCACGAGCCGCTCGATGCTGCCCGAGCGGTTCCGCGCGCTCGACCGCGAGGCCAGCGTGCGCCGGGTCGAGGAGCTCAAACGGCTCATCGGCGAGCGCTGACAGGAGCCCGGCGGGAGTCCCGCCGGGCTCGTACCCTCACACGAGTCGGCTCAGCCCTTCTTCTTGTTGTGCGCCGCGAAAAGCTCGAGGTAGAGCTCGTAGCTCAGCAGGACGGCCTCGGGCTCGTTGTTCTTCTGGATCATGATGCCCGTCTTGAGGCCCTTGGCCTGGTCGATCAGGGCGGACGTCCGCGAGCGGAGCTCGGTCACGGTCGCGACGGCTTCGATTCCTTGCGTGCTGTACATCGGGATGAGGGTTGGGTTGGGGTAGGACCGGCAGGACGGCGGCTGTGGTGGGCCGAACGTGCCAGAGTGGTAAAATACTACCCGGACGCTAAAACAGGCCATTCACAAATCCTTCGGACTAGATGGTTCTCTGCCGCGTCACCGGGGCTGTCGTATCGACCGCCAAAAACGAGCGCCTCGTCGGGCAGCGCCTGCTGCTCGTGCGGCCCATCGCGCTCGACGGCGAGACGTCGGCGCGGGCCGAGGAGGTCGCGCTCGACCCGGGCCTCGACGCCGGCGTCGGCGACGCCGTCCTGGTCGCGAAGGAGGGCGCGGTCGTCGCGGACCTCTTCGACGCTGGCATGCCGCCCGGCACCGCGCCGACGCCGGCCAACGTCGTCATCGTCGCCATCGTCGACGGGTGGACGGGCGGCTGAAAAGGCCAGTGGGAAGTGGGCCATCGGGTGAACCCGAACCGGTGGGCAGTGGCAGAAAAGGATTGATGCCAGACCGGACCGTCAGCCCGTCCCACCGCCGTCTCCCACTGGCCACTGGCTCGGCGAAGCCGACACTGGCCGCGAGGCGCAGCCGAGCCCTACCCTACGCGGCGCAGGATGGACTGGAGGCGCTCGTGGTCGTCGTCGAGCAGGCGCGCGAGCGCGCGGCCGGCGGCGATGAGCACCGTCTTCCCGGCCTCGCCCTGCCCGTAGGCGCGGTACAGCCCGCCGAGCGCCGCCGCGAGCAGGTCGTCGGCCGGGACGGCCGGGTCCGGGTTGCGGGCCAGCGTGCGGACGTAGTCGAACGGCGCGCCGAACCGCGCGACCGTCTCGTCGCCGCAGGCGTGGACGCGGTCGTGGAGCGCGGCCGGCTGCGGCGGCAGCGTCTGCCGGACGAGCGGCGTCCCGGCCTGCGGGCCCTCGCGGTGGCGCGAGCGGCCGTCCCAGAACGCCAGGATCTGGACGCGCACGACGGTCCGGATGAGCGCCTGGAGCTGCGGCATCTCGCGGCGCAGCGTCTCGCGGTCGTAGCCCGGCCCGAGCGCGACCGCCTGCCGGCCGGGCTCGACCGCGCCCGTCTCGGCGTGGCTCACGAGCCCGTACAAAACGGCCCCGGACTCGGTCTCGACCTCGACCCACGACCCGAACGCGGGCACGGCCGAGGCGTCGTAGACCTCGGCCACGACCTCGCGCGTCGACGACGCGATGACTTCGGCGACAGGCGGGCAGTCGGACATGGGGCGGCGGGCTCAGAACAGCGCGTAGACGAACGGCGCGAGCGGCGTCCCGCTCGCCGCGACCACGATGATCCCGAGCAGCACGAGCACGAGCACGATCGGCGCGAGCCAGAACTTCTTGCGGACGCGGAGAAACTGCCAGAACTCGGCGAGGACGCGCTGCTTGGACATCGGGGCGGGCGGTGGACCTCCGCGAACCTACGCCCGCGCCGCGCTGTCTCGCGCCGCGCTGGCTCGCGCCTCGGCTGCCTGCACCGTGTTGGCGAGCAGCATCGCGATCGTCATCGGCCCGACGCCGCCCGGCACCGGCGTGATGGCCCCGGCGACGGGCTCGACGGCCGCGAAGTCGACGTCGCCCGTGAGGCGGTAGCCGCGCTCGCGCGAGGCGTCGTCGACGCGGTTGATGCCGACGTCGATCACGACCGCGCCGGGCCGCACCATATCGGCCGTGACGAAGCCGGCGCGGCCGACGGCGGCGACGAGAATGTCGGCCTGCCGCGCCAGCGCAGGCAGGTCGCGGGTCCGGCTGTGGCAGACGGTAACGGTCGCGTCGAGCCTCAGCAGCAGGCCCGCCATAGGCTTGCCGACGATGTCTGAGCGGCCGACCACAACCGCGTGCGCGCCGGCCGTCGGGACGTCTGCGCGCTTCAGCATCTCGGCGATGCCGGCGGGCGTGCACGGCGCGAGGGCCGGCTCGCCGAGCCACAGCTTGCCGACGTTGACCGGGTGGAAGCCGTCGACGTCCTTGTCCGGATCGACGGCGCGGACGACGGCCGGCGTGTCCACCGCAGCCGGCAGCGGCAGTTGGACGAGGATGCCGTCGATGGCGGCGTCGGCGTTGAGGCGCGCGACGAGGGCGAGGATCTCGGCCGTCGTCGCGGTCGCGGGCAGCCGCAGCGTCTCGGCGTCGAGGCCCGCCTCGCGGGCGGCCCGCTCCTTGGCGCGGACGTACGACTCGGACGCCGGGTGCGCCCCGACGAGCACGACGCGCAGGCCGGGCGCGCGGCCCGTCCGCGCCCGGAACGCGGCCGCGCCGCGCGCGACGTCGGCCCGGACGTCGGCGGCGAGGGCGGTTCCGTCGAGCAGGCG
>JAYWIE010000305.1:0-3119 GCA_043789155.1 Rubricoccaceae bacterium
GTGCGCGTAGAGGTCGCGGAGCACGCGGAGCACGTGGCGCTTGCCCTTCTGCGGCGGCACGAACCGCTCGACGGCGTCCGTGAAAAGGACCAGCCCGACGCGGTCGCCACTCTGCAGCGCCGAGAAGCCGAGCACGGCGCAGACCTCGGCCGCGAGGTCGCGCTTGGCCTGCACGCCCGAGCCGAAGTCCCCGCTCCCCGAGACGTCGACGAGGAGCACGAGCGTCTGCTCGCGCTCCTCGTCGAAGAGCTTCACGTACGGCTCACCCGTCCGCGCGGAGACGTTCCAGTCGATCGTCCGGACGTCGTCGCCGACGAGGTACGGGCGGACCTCGGCGAACTCGATGCCGCGCCCGCGGAAGGCCGAGTGGTACTCGCCGCCGAAGACGCTCTCGACGAGCCCGCGCGTGCGGACCTCGACGCGGCGGATTTTGCGGAACAGCTCGCGGGGGATCATGGGCGGCCGGGGGGCTCGGCAGGAAATCCTGAATACCTGTTGCGACGAGTATCTATCTTGTCGCCTCACACGCCTCTCCCGCCATGTTACGTGCCGCCCCGGCCGCGTTCGCCGCCGCCGCCCTCCTCCTCGCCCCGTCCCCGACGACCACCCCGGACGTCTCGCTGCCGGCTGCGCCTGCGGCCGCGGCCGGGCTGCCCGCCGCGGGGCTGCCCGCCGCGGGCACGTACGCGCTCGACCCGGCCCACACGACCGTCGGCTTCCGCATCCGCCACATGGGCCTCGCGTTCGTCGAGGGCGAGTTCGACGCCTTCGAGGGCGCGGTCCAGTTCGACCCGGCCGACCTCGCCGCGACGACGGTCACGGCGACGGTCCAGACGACCTCGGTCGACACCGACGTCGACGCGCGTGACGGCCACCTCCGCACGGCCGACTTCTTCGACGTCGCCACGTTCCCGACGATGACGTTCCGGAGCACGGCCGTTCAGCCGACCGGCCCCAGCACGTTCCGCCTCACGGGCGACCTGACGCTGCACGGCGTCACGCGCCCGGTCGTGCTCGACGTGACGGCGGCCGGGCCCATCACGGACCCGCGCTCGGGCCAGCGCGCGGGCTTCCACGCCGAGGGCGAGATCGACCGCCGCGACTTCGGCATGACGTGGGGGCAGGTGCTGCCGGGCGGCGTCCCGTCGCTCGGCCACACGGTGACGCTCGTCCTCGACGCCGAGGCGACGGCGGCCGAGTAGCCAGCGGGGAGCGGCCAGCTGGGAAAGGCACGGGAGGACCAGCGACCTAAATCCGGCGGACCGCCCCTTACCTTCCCGCTCCCCGCTCCCCGCTCCCCGATGCCCCGCGTCGCCGTCCTCGTCTTCCCCGGCTCCAACTGCGACCACGACGCCTACCACGCCGCGAAGCACGTCTTCGGGGCCGAGACGCGCTTCGTGTGGCACAAGGACGAGGCGCTCGGCCCGGCAGACCTCGTCGTCGTGCCGGGTGGCTTTTCCTACGGCGACTACCTCCGCGCCGGGGCCATCGCCCGCGTCTCGCCGGTCATGCAGGACGTCGCGCGGTTCGCGGCCGAGGGCGGGCTGGTGCTCGGCGTGTGCAACGGCTTCCAGGTGCTGTGCGAGGCGGGCCTGCTGCCCGGCGCGCTCGTCCGCAACGCGAGCCTCCGCTTCGTGTGCCGCGACGTCCGCGTCCGCGTCGAGACCGCGGCGACGCCGTTCACGCAGGGCCTCGCCGCGGGCGACGTGCTGACGCTGCCCGTGGCCCACGGCGAGGGCAACTACGTCGACACCGAGGCCAACCTCGACCGCCTGGAGGCGAACGGGCAGGTCGTCTTCCGCTACGTCGACGCGGCCGGCGACGCCACGCCCGCGGCGAGCCCGAACGGGTCGAGCCGCGGCATCGCGGGCATCGTCAACGGGCCGGGCAACGTGCTCGGCATGATGCCGCACCCCGAGCGCTGCGTCGAGGCCCTGCTCGGCCACCGCCTCGACGCCACCGGCTCGGGAGCCGACGGCGCGCGCCTCTTCGCGTCCGTCTTCGAGCACATCGCCGGGCAGGCCGCCGGCGTCGCCGCGTGATGGACGTCCCGGTCTCGACGCGCCGCACGGCCGCGCTCCGTCTCGCGCCCGACGCCGCGATGGAGATGCTCGCGGACGTCCCCGCGTGGGGCCGTCTCTTCCCGCGCGTCGTCTCCGTCGAGCCGCTCACCGAGCCTGACGCCTTCCTGTGGACGATGGAGCCCATCGGGCCGCCGGGCGCGGCCGTCGAGACCGTCTACGGCTGCCGCTACACGTTCGGCGCGCGGTCCGTCGCGTGGACGCCCGTCGCCGGCGTCGGCAACGCGCGCTTCTCGGGGCAGGTCGCGGTCGAGGCGCGGGCCGACGGCGGGGCGGACCTGCACCTCGCGCTCGAGTCCGTTCTCACGGTCCCGGCTCCCGCCTTCGTCCGGCCGCTCGTCGTCGCGGCGGTGTCGCTGGAGTTCAGGCGCATGATCGACACCTTCGCCGCCCGCCTCGAGGGGCTCTAGACGTCGGCGCGGGCGTCGGCGCGAGCGTCGACGGCGGCCTTCTGGCGCACGAGGTCGAGGTACGACGGAACGCTGTAGCGCTCGCCGTAGATGGCCTTCATGCGGTCCCACCGGAGCTTGCACGCCATGCCGAAGGCGGTGTCCTCGCCGTAGCGCTTGATCGAGAACGACGTCCCGCGGGCGACGCCCGGCTCGGGGTTCCACGAGACCGCGTAGACCTCGTGGCACACGCCGCGGCGGTCGCGCTTGAACGTGCGCGAGATGCCGACGACGCCGGTCGAGTTGGAGCGGTTGCGCTGGATGAGCCGCCGCTGCGAGGGGACGTCCGGGAGGGCCGCGACCTCGAGCGCGAGGCCTGTGCGGAAGGCCTCGGCCGCGGCGAAGGCGTCGTCGCGCGACGGGTACTTGCGGTCCGAGAACAGGCGCGAGAACGTCTTGCCGTGGCGGTACACCCGGACCTGCCAGCCGTGCGTCGAGTCCGAGTCGATACGGATGATTCCTTTTGAGCGGGGCATGCGGGCGGAGCGGCGGAGGGGCTGCGGGAAGTTAATCCCTTACGTTGCAGTCGGTAACCGCGTCAGAGCGCGCGCGTCAGAGCGCGCGGCCCTTCCAGCCGATCCGCGGCCAC
>JAYWIE010000306.1:0-3115 GCA_043789155.1 Rubricoccaceae bacterium
CTACGCGGGGCATCATCGGGCCGGCGGAGGGGCTGCCGCACATCGTCCTCCACGAGCTCGTCCACGCCAACCAGGACATGAGCGGCACGTGGACCGTCCTGCGGAACGTGCTCATCGAGGGCGGGGCCGACTTTCTCGCCGGCCTCGCGATGCCGGGCCGACCGGAGGCGCACTACACCGCGTGGGGCCGCGCCCACGACCGCGCCGTCTGGACGCGCTTCATGGCCGAGAAGGACGCGACCGACTACAGCCAGTGGACCGGCAACGCGACGTTCCGCGCCGACGACTGGACGGGCGACCTCGGCTACTACGTCGGTGCCGAGATCTGCCGCGGCTACTACGACGCCGCTCCGGATAAGGCGCAGGCCGTCCGCGACCTGCTCGGCATGCGCGACCCCGAGGCCATCCTCGCCGCGTCGGGGGTCGCCGCACGTTTCGCGCCGTGACGATTTAGACCGCGCGGCGGCGGCCGATACCCGCCCGAACCGCCTCCGCGCTTCGTCATGGGCCAGCAGCAGCTTCTCCTCCTCGTCATCGGCATCGTCATCGTCGGCATCGCCGTCGTGGTCGGCATCCAGCAGTTCGGCGAGGGCTCGCAGAAGGCCGAGCTCGACCGGCTGACGGTCGAGGCCGTCCGCATGGCCACCGGCGCGAGCGCGTGGCGCTCGACGTCGGTCGCGATGGGCGGCGGCCGCGGCGACGCCACGTTCGCGCGCTTCAGCCTGGCCAGCCTCGGCTTCAGCAACCCGACCGTCATCGGCAGCGGCGAGGTCTCGGCCGACGCGACGTCCATCCGCTCGGTCTGGAACCGGAGCAGCGCCGCGACCTACGTCGCCGTGGCTAACGCGGCTTACACCGCCGAGGCGCAGGTCTACCTCTACGGGCCCGGCCCGGGCTGCCTCGCCGCCCGCACGCGGCGGACGGTCGGCGGCGTCGATGTGTTTACGCCGGCCGCCGCCCCGGCCGTCCCCGCGGGCTGCGCGTGGTGAGTGCGCCGGGCGCGCCTCGGTACCTTTCGGGATGCCGCCGCCCGCGCTCCTGCTCCACGGATTTCTCGGCCGCGGGGCCGACTGGACGCCTGTCGCCGGCCGCCTCGCCCCGCGCCGCGTCCTCGCGCCGGACTGGCTCGACGACGCCCTCGCCGACGTGCCCGGCCCGACGTCCGCGCCGGACGACCCCGGCCCTGACGCCGAGCCCGCCGACGTCGCCGACCCGCGTCCGGGCAGCCTCGCGTGGGCTTCGGACCGCCTCGCCGGCCGCCTCGACGCCGCCGGCATCGCGCAGGCCGACGTCGCCGGCTACTCGATGGGCGGCCGGCTCGCGCTGATGTTCGCCGTGCGCCACTCCGAGCGCGTGCGCCGGCTCGTGCTCGTCAGCGCCACGCCGGGCCTGCGGACGCCCGAGGAGCGGGCCGCGCGGCGCGCCCACGATGCCGCCCTCGCCCGCGACCTCGCGACCGACTTTCCCCGCTTTCTCGTGCGCTGGACGCGCCAGCCCGTCTTCGCGTCGCTGAGCGACGCGCAGCGCGACGCCATCGAGGCCGACCGTCTCGCGCACGTCGACCCGGCCCGGGCGGCGCGCGCGCTCGTCGCGATGGGAACGGGGGCCATGCCGAGCCTGTGGGAGCCGCTGCGCAGGCTCCGCGTAGAGACGCACGCTGTCGCCGGCGCGCTCGACCCGACATACGCTGCCCTCGCGACGTCCGAGGCGATGACCGCCGCGGGCGTCCGCGCGACCGTCCTCCCCGGTGCCGGGCACGCGCTTCTCACCGAGGCCCCCGACGCCCTCGCCGACCTTCTGATCTACCTGTTCGCCTGAAATGGCCCACCACACCACCGACCGCCCCACCGCCACCGGCCCCTTCGAGTGGGACACCGTCGGCAGCTTCACCGACATCGTCTACGAGAAGGGCCGGCCGGGCACCGGCACGGCCGGCATCGCGCGCGTGACGATCAACCGGCCCGAGGTCCGCAACGCCTTCCGCCCGACGACCGTCACCGAGATGATCGCGGCCATCGACGACGCCCGCGACGACGCCACGATCGGCGTGTTCGTGCTCACGGGTGCCGGCGACGAGGCCTTCTGCTCGGGCGGCGACCAGCGCATCCGCGGCGAACACGGCTACCGCGAGGTCACGGACGGCCGCGAGACGGGCACGCAGCGCCTCAACGTGCTCGACTTCCAGACGCGCATCCGGCGCATGCCGAAGCCCGTCATCGCCGCCGTCAACGGCTGGGCCGTCGGGGGCGGGCACGTGCTCCACGTCGTCTGCGACCTCACGATCGCGTCCGACACCGCGCGCTTCATGCAGACCGGCCCCAAGGTCGGCTCGTTCGACGGCGGCTACGGCACCAGCCACCTCGCGCGGATCGTCGGCCAGAAGAAGGCGCGCGAGATCTGGTTCCTCTGCCGGCCCTACGACGCCGCGGAGGCGCTCGCGATGGGCCTCGTCAACACCGTCGTGCCGCTCGCCGAGCTCGAGCGCGAGACGGTCCAGTGGTGCCGCGAGATCCTCGCCAACTCGAACCTCGCCATCCGCATGATCAAGGCCGCGGCCAACGCGGACGAGGACGGCGGCGCGGGCCTCCAGGAGCTCGCCGGCCACGCGACGATGCTCTTCTACATGACCGAGGAGGGCCAGGAGGGCCGCAACGCCTACCTCGAGCGCCGCCCGCCCAACTTCGACGCCGACGGGTACCGGCCGTGACCGGCGGGATGCGGGATGTGGGATATGGGATGGGGGAGGGCCCGTCTCCGGCGGAGACGTCGGAGGACACGCATCCCGCATCCCGCATCCCCGGGCGGCCCTCGGCCACCCGCATCTGGCTCTCCGCTGCCCGCCCGAAGACGCTGCCGGCCGCCGCGGCCCCGGTCGTGCTCGGGACGGCGTTTGCATATGCGGACGGCGCGTTCCACGCGGGCGCGGCGCTGTGCGCGCTCGCCGGGGCCCTCCTGATCCAGGTCGGGACGAACTTCGCCAACGACGCCGAGGACGCGGCGCGCGGGTCCGACACGGCCGAGCGCGTCGGGCCCAAGCGGGCCGTCAACGAGGGCTGGGTGACGGCGGCGCAGATGCGCACGGCGGCCGCGCTCGCCTTCGCGGCTGCCTTCGCCT
>JAYWIE010000307.1:0-3111 GCA_043789155.1 Rubricoccaceae bacterium
GTCGCCCGTCACCGGGACGTCGAGGCCGACCAGGGGGTTCTGGGGTCCGTTGTCGCATCGCTTCTCGACAGAGACATCTTTCCCGTCGTGCTGGGCGGCGGCCACGAGACCGCGTTCGGCCACGCCCTCGGCTACCTCACGGCGTCGCGGGCGCTCCACCTGCTCAACTGGGACGCCCACGCCGACGTCCGCCCGCTCGCCGCAGGTGCGGACGGAACGCTGCTCGCGCACAGCGGCTCGCCGTTCCGGCAGGCGCTCGACTACCCGGGCCGCGGCGCGGCGTCGTACACCGTCGCCGGGCTGGCCCCGTGGCGCGTGGCCGCGGCGCACGCGGCCGTGCCCGACCGCGTCGTGTGGGTGGACGACCTCGACGCCGCGGCCGTCGACGCGCTCGTGGCCGGGCTCGCGCCCGGCACGCTCGCGTCGTTCGACCTCGACGCCGTGGACGGCGCGGCGGGCGTGAGCGCGCCCGCCGTCGCGGGCGTCCCGGTGCGCGTGTGGCTGCGGGCGGCCGAGGCCTGCGGCGCGAGCCCGGCCGTGACGTCGGCCGACGTGGTGGAGCTGTCGCCGCCGCACGACGCCGACCGGCAGACGGCGGCGCTCGCCGCGCTGACGGTCTGGCACCTGCTCCGCGGCCTGGGACGGCGCTGAGCGTCAGTTGCCGCCGCGCCCGTGGCCCTTGCCGTGACCGTTGCCGTGGCCGTTGCCGTTGCCGCGGTTCTCCCGCTGGTCGTCCCGGCGGTCCTCACGTCGGTCCTCGCGGCGATCCTCGCGCCGGTCTTCCCGGCGGTCCTCGCGGCGGTCCTGCTGGCGGGCCGAGCACGAGCCGAAGCGGTCGCCGTGGCGAAGGTGGGCGTCGACGGCGGACTCGGGCAGGGTGAGCGCGTTGCGGCCGTTGTGGCAGACGGTGTAGCGCCCGTTGCCAGCCCGCGCCGAGGCCGGGTAGTTGCGGCTGTACGTGCCCTGCCGGCCGTACGTGCCCTGGCGGGCCTGGCGGTTGTAGAGGTCGCGGCCTGTCGAGCAGCCGGCGAGCAGGGTCAGGCCCACGAGGGCGAAGGAGAGGGTGCGCATGGGTCCGGAGAGAGGAGAGAGGAATCGAGGAGACGTCACAGACGTAGCCGTGTAGACGTAGCCGCGCCAACCCCGGATCCGGTCACACCGGTTGCACACCTGTGGTCCGTTACCGGACCGCCGCCTGCACGACGGCCTCGAGCGCGTCGATCTGGAACGGCTTGCGGACGACCGCGACGACGTCCGAGCCCTCGGCCTGCACGTCCGTGTCGCCCGTGAGCAGCACGACGGGCAGGCCGGGCATGCGCGCCCGGATCTCCGACGCGAGCTCGCGGCCCGACATGCCCGGCATCGAGAGGTCGGTCACGACGAGGTCGTAGACGACCGTCGCGAGGCAGTCCAGCGCCGCCTTCCCGCCGTCGGCGTCGTCGACGGCGTGGCCGCGCAGGCGCAGCAGCTTCGTCGTGACGAGGCGCACCATCGGCTCGTCGTCCACGACGAGGATGCGCAGCGGGCGGCCGTTGGGCGGGCGGACCGGAGCCGACGACGGCGGCAGCGCCCCCGGCACGATCGGGGCCGGGTCGTGGGCCGCGAGCGGGAAGACGAGCCGGAAGCGCGTGCCCGTGCCGGGCGCGCTCTCGACCTCGATGCGCCCGTTGTGCTCCTGCACGATGCCCTGCGAGACCGTCAGGCCCATGCCCGTGCCGGCGGTGCCCTTGGTCGTGTAGAGCGGCTCGAAGATGCGCCGCCGGACGCGCTCGGTCATGCCGACGCCGGTGTCCGACACCTCGACCGCGACGCCGCCCTGGCCTACGGTGCCCGGCGGGGCGTGCAGGCCCGTCGCGACGCGCAGCGTCCCGCCCTGCGGCATCGCCTGGACGGCGTTGAGCACGAGGTTCACGAGCACCTCGCGCAGCTCGGTCGGCGTGCCCGGGATCGTCGGGACCGGCCGGAGGTCCGCCTCGACGGCGATGGCGATGCCCATGCGCCGCGGCTCGTTGTGCCAGTACGGCTTGGTGAGCGTGAGCACCTCGGCCGCGAGGTGGTGCAGCGCGACGGGCTCGGCGCGCTCCTGCTTGTCGTTGCGGAGGTACTGCTGGATGCGGCGCACGAGCGCGGCCCCGTCGCCGGCGGCCTGCGTGAGCGTGGCGAGGTGGGCGAAGGCCTCGGGGCGTGCGCCGCACGTCGCGAGGTCGTCCGAGATGAGCTCGCCGTGGCCGAGGACGGTCGTGAGCAGGTTGTTGAAGTCGTGCGCGACGCCCATCGTCATGCGGCCGAGCATCTCGAAGCGCCGCCGGCGCGTCTGCTCGGCCGCCCACGAGACCGGCTCCCTGAGCACCTCGCCGATGATGTGGACTGGGAAGCGGCCGGACTCGACGCCGGGCAGCCGCACGGGCTGGAAGTGGACGAGGACGGGCGTCGGCGGCTCGGTCCCGTCAACGAGGAAGACCTGGTGCGAGACCGGCCCGCCGCGCGCGGCCTCGACGACGTAGTCGCTCGCGAAGCGGGCGTCGTCGAGCGGGAGGCGGCCCCAGAGCGCGTCCGCGCCGAAGAGGTCGAGCCAGGCGTCGCTCGCGTCGAGGCGCTCGCCGGCGGCGGTGACGAGCGCCGTCAGCAGGTCCGTCGCGACGAGCGGGAGGGGGGCGTCCATGAGCAGAGATCGGTCCGGGCCGGTGAAGCTACGGGCGGGCCCCCCGCGCCGCGCCTCCGACGCCCGCTCGCCTCCACGCCCGTGACCGGCGGCCCCGCCGCCGCTGAGGTGACGCCGGTCTGCGTCCGCGCCCGGCTCGTTCCAGCCGCAGGGCTGCACCGGCGACGCTGAGCCGGACCCGTCGGCAGCGTCGCGGGTGCGCATGACGCGCCGGAACTCCCCGCCCCTCGGCCTCGACGTACGCGCGGTCAGCCGGTGGGGCCCTGCGTCGTGGGAGCCCTGCTTCTTGCGCGAGCAGAGACAGGGCGGTACCATGACGTCTGCCGCACGTTAAGCAAATTGCGCCCGCATAATTATTGTTATGCAGCCTTGCATATGAAACAAATTCCGACAGAACGAGAGCTGCTCGAAGAGATCGTTGATCGCTATTGGGCAGAATTCAACGCCTT
>JAYWIE010000308.1:0-11052 GCA_043789155.1 Rubricoccaceae bacterium
TAGGTACTTCAGGCCCATTGAACCTCCATACTGAAAATGTCAAAATCAATTTATAATTTAGCTTACTATTATTATAGTAAATGTAAATAGTAAAGCTAAATTATAAATTGATTTTGACATTTTCAGTATGGAGGTTCAATGGGCCTGAAGTACCTAGGCAAGTATCCAAATCTATAAGCATCAGGTATACTTCCGATGTTGTTGTAATAACCATTAAGTGCTAATCCCTTTACTTCATCTGACCAGAATCTATAATAAGGATGAGCTCCCTCGCTAGAATATATAGCTGCATGCTGCGCCGAGTATTGAGCCTGCCCAATACTACCTTGAAATCCTTGCGTGAACTTGTAATGCTGAGCTTCATGCCATACTGTTTCATAAACATTACTGGGATCAAATTCACCCGCTCCATTCGTAAATCCTTTTTCAGATATTCTGATGCGTCCCGTAACTCTACTGTATTCACCCTGAGGAAAACCCTCTGAGTTTTCAAAACTAGCTTCGTAATCAACTACTCCAGGGTCTACGCCCACAGCTCTTGCAACATATCCAAGTACATCTGATCTAGAAGATGTTTTATATGCATATTCTATGATAGATTTATGTACTGACCATCTATATGAAGAAGATAGACCGAATCTTGCGGCAGCCTGAGCTGAACCAAGCACAGCCCCAGATATCACCCCCCCCGACAAGCTTCCAAATAGTGAACCTGTGTACATGCCGCTGAATCCATCAAGTATGAACATACCCGTGGAATTAATTGCGCCAGCTGCAGCACCCCCTGCTGCACCACTAACACTGGCGGCAGCCAGTCCGCTGCCAGTCGCCAAACCTACTGGACCTTGTACTGCACTAGCCAGCGCAGCGCCTGCTCCAGCACCTGCCGCTCCAAGTGCAGCCCCTCCTGCGACGTAAGCCCACGTTCTCCCGCTGCTCCAGTCCCAACCAAATGGATTGAGCGTACCGTTTGCTTTAGAGCCGCCAAGATACGCGCCTATAACTGCGGCAGCTAAGATAAACGCGAACTCACCATTGGGATCGACCACCATAACCGGGTTATTGCCGACGTAGACGTATGGGCTCGCGAACTGACCCTGCGGATCTGTGGCTAAGAAGCGCCCCAGCACCGGGTCGTATAGCCGCGCCCGGTAGTTCAGCAGACCGCTCTCCGCGTCGAGCTCCTGCCCGGTGTACCGGTACACCGTCCCGCCCTGGTAGACGTCGGCCGTCTCGCCGTAGGCCCCGTACGTGTATGCCTCCTCGATGCCTGCGTCGATGTTGAGCAGCGCCCGCGTCGAGCCGAGGTGGTCGGCGATGACGTACCGCGGCACCTGCCCCGCCTTAACCGTCGCCACGAGGCCGTCCGGCCCATAGACGTGGATCACCGTGCCACCGGCACCCTCGGTCCACAGCGGGTAGTCTGACGCCCCGTGCACGTACAGGGTCGTCACGTCGTCGTTGTAGTCGGTCTTGAATACACGTCGGCGGCCGAGGTACGTGTAGTAGTACTCGTCCTGCGCGCCGACGCTCGTGAACTGGGTGAGCTGGTTCGAGAACGGATCGTAGGTATCGAACTCCCGCCCTCCCGGCGCGATGCGCACGTTGCCGCGCCGGTCGTAGGTGTACGGCCCGCTGCCGGCGGAATAGAGCCGGTTCGTGCCAGCCGTGTACGTGTACGCCGCCGCGCCACCGGTCCCCCGCTGAAGCTGCGTGATGTTGCCGTGGAGGTCGTACTGCGTCGGAGCACCCATGCCGATGTCGAGCGCATTCTTGGTCGAGTGGTCGGCCGATGTGAGCTGCCCCGCTGCGTCGTATGCGTACGAGAACGAGTGGGAGAGCCCTGCAAGCGTCGCGTTGCCAGTATAGGAATACGCGGCCGCCTGGATGAGCCCCCGGCCCGGCGTGTACGTCAGCGTCTCGCTAAAGCCGGGGGCCTGGATCTGCTTGAGGCGGCCCAGCTCGTCGTAACTCAGGGAGGTCTGGTTCTCATCGCCGGTAAAGTACGCTCCGATCTGTCCGTCGGTCCGATACGCATAGGTCCGGTATGCGGCCGAGTTATAAGGGGTCCCGATGCCCGAGACTCGCCCCATATCGTCGTACGTGTACGAGACCTGATTCGAGGGTGTCGGCGTCGGGCCGTAGATCACCGTCCGGACGTCACCTCGGTCGTTGTACGCATATCCGACCACGCGCGGCGTCGCGCTGAAGGCCGAGACGGTGAGCTCGACCGAGACCGTCCGCCCGCGGTCGTCGTACGTGTACGACTCGATAGCCTCGGCGGCCGTGGTCGCGTCCCGGTTCGTCTCTGCCTGAAGCAGACGGCCCTGGTTGCGCGTCAACGCCGCCGGGCTCCGGTCGTACACAGACCGCTGCCGCCACGTCGTGGGCGTCGCCGGCCACGCCGGTTCGTCAGCCCTGGCCCGGAGGAACGCGGCGTCCCACGTCTGCGAGACGTACCCGGACTCGACGGGCCGGCCAACGCGGTCGTACTTGGTGTAGAGGATGTACTGGGCGCCGACCGTACCGTCACCGTCGGCGTGCTGGGTGAAGCGCGGCCGTCCGGCCGTGTCGTAGATCGTCCTCGTCGTCCCAGCGTCAGCCGACGACGACGTAAGCGGCCGGCCGGCGAAGTCGTACGTCGTCTCGGCCTTAAACGCCGGGTTCTCGGCGTAGCGCGGCAGGCGAGTCCGGTAGAGGTCGCCGCGGTCGTTGTAGTCGTACCACGTGACCGGAACTGCCGAGCCCGATGCGACCGCGACCGGTGCCCCCCGGGTGGCATAAGTCCGCCCGAGCATGTCCGTGACGCTCTGGACGCTGATCCGACCGGAGCCAGCGTCGTCCGGGGTGCTCACCGTGGTCATGAAATACTTGCTCGCCGTCCCGATTCCGGGGAATCCGGTCGCTGTCCCGTAGGTGTAGAGCGTCGTCAGGCTGCCTCCGACCCGGTAGGCAGGCCCGACCTGCCCCGACTCGAGGGGACGGCCGAGCGGAGACCGCTCGAAGCGCGTCTGTGCATAGGGGTATAGCCCGGCGATCGGGTTCTCTGCGACCACCTCGCTCGAGGTTGCCATCCCTGGTAGGGCCCCGCTGCTCGATGTCCCGTCAGGGTTAGATGCACCGAACTGGCCGTCTCCGCCCGCACCGCTAGCCGCCTCATCTACGAAGTTGGGCCGGTATCCGAACGAGGCACCCGCGATGCGGGCCGGCAGCGTCTGCGCGACGGCCCGCCCGGTGAAGTCGTAGAGCGACTCGGTTACGATCACCCCTCCCGCACTGAGCACCTGACTCTGACGCGGTTTTCCAGCCCCGTCCGAGTAGCTCACCGCGTACGTCGGCGGCGTGTCAACCGCGCCCTCGTATACCACGATGTCGTCGAAGACGACCGTCTGCCCAGCCGTGTTCACGTCGAGCCTCAGCGTCGGCGTGAGACTCCCGTCCGACCACCGGCCGTCGCCGCTCGTCGTGATCGTCCCCGTGTACCGGCGCCAAGATGCGTCCGTGACGGAGAAGACCGCATTCGCGTACAGGATGTAGTTGCCCCACGCGTCACGCCGCATCAGGTACGCCTCGGCGTCGCACGCACCGCCGCTCGCGCACCTCGCCATGACCGAGTAGCGGTACGTCGTGTTCGGCTTCAGCGCGCCGCGGTCGTAGAGCGCACTGTGGACGAAGCCGTCGTTGCCCGTAGCGGTGAGCTGCAAGCCGTACCTCCCTGTGAATGCCCCTCTCGTAAGCGTGGGAGACGTTCTCTGAGCGTCTGTCCAGCCCGCCGCGCCGCCGCCGGCCCCGGCTCCGAGTTCGAGGGTGCCGTTGGCGACAAGGTTGGCCGTCGGGTAAGACCGCTGCACGGCTTCGTTCGGAGTGGCCGTGCTGAAAGCGCCGCCCGTCTTCTCACGAGACAGCGCCCCGAACGACTCCGCCATCACCCGGCCCCGCCGGTCCCGCGCCTCAATGCCGCGCCCGAAGGCGTCGTACGACGTGAACGACGCGCTCCCGTTGACCCCGTGCGCCGCGGTCGCCAGCCGAGTCACCGGGTCATACGTCGTCGCCGTGAACCCGCCCACGAGCGGGCTGAACCGCAGGTCGTCGATGAGCAACTCGTGGGAGCCGTCTTCATGGTAGATGTAGCAGATCAGCTGTAGCGGTGCCGTGACTCCGGATTGGGCCCGGACGGCTGCCAGGTCGACGACCCCCTCCAGGTAGACCCACTGACCGTTCGTGTCTCCGAAGTTGACGCCGCCATAGCCGGCGCTCACGCCCGGTGATCCCTCAGTACTGCCGAGCACGCGCGTGCTGAAGGCAAAATGTCCCAGCCCAGCCCCGAACCCAGGAGCTGTCTTGACCCACGCCGAGAAGACGTAGCGGCCATTCTGGTCGGTCGGCTGGAACACACGCGTCGGCCCGAAGGGGCCATTCCCCAGATTCCCTTGAAGCGAGCGGCTGTAGCGGCCGGAGTGCGCGTCGGTCGAGAAGTCGTTCTGGACGTAGAAGCCCCAGTAGTCGTTTGCGGCGATGCCGGACGTCTCGTCACCACTCTCGAAGTCAAGCCAGCTCGCGTCGGCGCCGAGCACGTTCTCCGAAACGGAGGCGTTGGAGAAGGCCGCGGTGGGATAGCCCGCCCCGTCATACTGCACCGAGGCGCGGACACCGTCGATGCCTTCGGACTCGCGGGCTCCGCCCCACGAAGTACGACTGATGACGCGCGAGGTACGAAGCCACGTTGGCGAGGTCGGCGTCCCGCCTTGACCCGGCCCCCTCGGGAACCACGTGAAGTACGGCTGGCCGTTGTAAAAAATCTCATATGTCGTCCGAGACGGCGGCGGCGGCGGCGGCGGCGGCGGGCAGTCTTCCGTGCATTCAATAGGAGGCCCCTGCTGCATGATGACCTCTGTTCCCGGCACCACCGGTGCCAAGAGCTCAGTGAACACGAAGGTCTCGTAAGGGGCCCAGTGACCATTACCCCAGTCTTTCCAGGTCGTCGCAGCTGAGCGAATCGTTGTACCTAGAACCTGCTCTGTAACCTCGATGACCGGAGAGGCAAGGTTCGTTGGGCCTCCGGTGTATCCTTCCTGAAAGTAGCGGTAGTACGTCCGGGTCGACTTACCAGCTATCCCCTGACCTTCGCGCCAATGGTTGACTGTTTCGTTGACAAGATAACCATTATCCCAGTTATACTCCTTGTATCCTGTAATCGTTACTCCGTCGCGGATGGACTCGTTGGCAGTGACGCGGGGAAGGAATCCGAGCCCTCCTTCCATGATGGGCCTGTAAATAGAGATTGCAGACTTTTCGCTGGCGACCTGGGTGCCGGCGTTGTCGAGGACAAGGGTAGTATAGGGCGTCCCAACGAGGCGCGAAGCGAACGCTGAGACGTTTGTATTTGTCAGCAGATACGGCTGAGCAGTTGGCCCTAGAGCATTTAAGGGAAAACCATTAAAGAAATAGGTCTTTGTAGAGCCATAACGAGGCTGGTTAGCATTCGTGGTGCCAGCATATGTCGTGACCTCGTTGTACTGAGCGGCCGTACCCGAGACGTCGAGAGTAGCCGTGGAAGCGGTATAGTCGTAGGTCGAGTTCGTCACCTGGAACCCGTCGGAGATTGATAGCAGGGCGACGGGATGGTCAGTGACTTGACCTCTTGATTTTCTATTTGCTACACGATGAAGCCGGATAGAACTGGTCGAGGTTATGGACCCTTGAAAACAGTAAGTATCACAGTACGTAGTATACGAATTGGGTCCAATGGGCTGGATCTGTTGGCCGGTGAGGCCGTCTCGAGCGATCGTGAAAGCGTAAACAGTAGGTATCGGATCGACTAATCCGTTTTTAAAATAGTATATACCAGTATTACCATTTCCACCGCTAATGTTATTATTATTTAATGCCATAAATGTTGGACTCGTTACTACATAGCCAGAAAAGCTCGACGGAGTGATGGACATTGGCCATGTACCATTCCTGTCCTGTATGGCTGTGTAGAACGATCCTGCAGGACTCAGCGTGAAGTATCCGAATCCTGGTGTGGAGTAGGCTCCAGAAAACGATTGCGACGGGACCGAACCCCGAGTCACAAACACTCCTGCATGTGGATCAAACTGATGGACTCTGACTGCACTTGAGAAAGCAGAGTTAGACAAGGCGTATCCTCCTCCTATTCTGACGCGGTCGAATGCGTTCTGGACACCTGTTGTGGCCCATCCGCTTCCATTTCTTTGAAAAAGAGTAAATGCATAGTTTGATATTTTTGCAACAGATGCAAGCTCGCCTGCGGCAACGGGAACTACGTCTGTAGAATTCGTATAACCAGCAATAAGCTCATGACTAACCACATAGCTTTCATCCCATGAAATAATTATTTCATATCCAACTAGGATGCCAGTATTGGGCTGGGATGATGCAAAATAGCCAGCAGCGATTGCGTATGAAGGTCCTGCCGACCATCTGATCGCGCCAGGCGATGAAACATTGAATCCGCTGGGTAGACAGGGAACACCTGAAGACCATGTATTGCGACCGTTTAGAACAAAAAGATAGCCTTTGTCCGGAAGCCCAGTCACAGAAGCTTGGTGAGCTATCAACCAGTTGCCCGTTCCTACTAGATGGAAGTCTTCGCCACCTAGATCGGTAGGAACGGCAAACCCGCTCGACCATGCCCTTCCATTCCATGTAAGGACGTTGAGTGTTCCCTTTTGTCTAGAACTGACTGCTACATACCGATCACCGTCAACAATAGAGAAATCGCCTGCAGAAGCTACTTCTAGCATAGACCGGCCTGAACTCAGCCAGCCGGACGGGTTGGTCGGATCTGGAGCATACGAAGACGTGTAGATATACTTTCTGCTGCCAGAGTCATAGGGTGTAACTGCAAATTCAACGACGGTAAAATGTCCTTCCCCTAGAATCACCTCGTAATTCTGTGTTGATCCACCTGATCCACTCCGTTGTTCGGCAGTGGTGATGGTATTCACGAGTCCTCCAACCCATCCACCAACCCATTGATAAGCCTCAATTCTAACCTGATCATTGTTGTCTCCTGAGATGCCTTTGTGCCATCCGATTATGACGTAGCCGTTTCCATTCCAGACCCGAGGCTCGCCCCCGAATCCGAGCGGCCGGTCAATCGTGAGCTCGAGGGGGCCTGAATCCGTAGTGCCGAGCGTTGTCGTGGTGTAGGTATACGTCGCTACTGCACCTGACGGCGCTGTCACCGTTGAGAGTGCACTCGGGTTCTGCTCTGTTAGCGAGGTATACGCAAATGTCAGCGGGGGTAGCGTCTCCCCATTCGCCGCCCGGTGCGTCACGCTCACCAGCCGCCGCTTTGCCGCCGTCGCGGACGCGAGGCCGCTTCCGACCACGAAGTTGTAGCCCAATTCCACCGAGAAGAGCAAAGAGCCCATCGCAGTTTTCGCGTCGACACGCCGCAGAAACCGCGTCTCGTATTGCTCTTGGTAAGCGTCCGGTTCGTTCGGCGCCTCAATATGAGGGTCCAGGTACTCTGCGGAATCTCCGAGACAGTCCCCCTGACCGGACCCGTTGCACTTCTGCTCGTAGACGAGTTCCGCCGACTGCCCGTCGGGTCCGGTCACTCGTTTGAGGTACATCGCCTGCGTAAACGCGAGGCCTACGCCAGCACCGTAGCCAGGCCCGAGCCGTCCCTCTTCCTCCTCATACACGTATGTCGTCGACTCGCCGAACAGGTTTGTCACCTTGGAGAGGTTCCACCCTGTCGCGTAGCGCGACTGTCCTGCGGCGTCGTAGGCTGGCCCGAGGAAGCTCCCCCACCGGACCATCCACGCCACCGTGCTCCGCCCGGAGTCTTTGTTGCCAAACTCCATCACAACTCCGTCGTCGCGATACACCATCCACGTCTCCGTCGCGGCCGCGTAGCGGAACTCCCAAGTCGGCTGCGCTTCCGTTCGGAAGAGCTGGTAGGCCGATCCACCTGGTGCCGTCTGCTCTAGTAGCCGCTGGGAGCCATAGTAGAAGTCGTCGTCGAGCCGGGCTCCGGTCCCTTTGTGGTCAGCCACGATGCGGTCGAAGCCGAGCGACCAGCCGAGTCCCATTGCTCCTGTCGGTGCCTCCAGGTTCCACGTGCTGAGAGCCTCCTCGGTGCCACTCGAGTAGAGCGCGCCAACGGACGCGGTGAGTCCTCCTCGTCCGGGCACCGTCACGAGCGTCAGTGGAAGGGCAACGTCTCCCGTGAACAGATTGACTGAGCCGGCGACAGCACCGGTGAGGTCCGCGCCGGTCGCGAAGGAGCTGATGGGGAGGGCCGGGTCGCCACCTTCCCCGCCGCCCGTTCCCCGACTCATGGATGCCTCAGCCGAAGCATCGGAGCCGTCTGGAGTAGCCGACGTGCCGCTAGGTGCTGCCTCCGATGTGTCAGTGGCCTGTTCTGTCCGCACGGACGACGAGTCCGCACTTACCTGGGCATGTGCCGCCGGCCCGCCGAGGGCGAGTAGGGCAGCGACGGTTAGGGCGACGGCGGTGGCTTGAGCGCGCTTCAAGAGTCGTCGGGAGGGTGCAGCGCGAAAGTCACTCTGGCCGAGACGCTAGGGGTTAATCCTGCGGGAGAGACAGGTTAGAAAACATTACCGCAATCGTTAGAAATCCATATCTGGTAGATTTCGTGAAGGTTGAGCGGTATCCTGCCTTCCCCTCGCCCTCACATGTGATATGGCTGCCTCTGCTCCGCTCGGTGTCGGCGTCCTTGTTGAGACGGCTAGGGAGTTCGCCTCGATTGCTTCCCACGTCGGGCCGCATAACTGCTCCCACATTCCATTAGACGAGGCCCCACGGTTAGTAGAGAGGAGCCGAGCGGGACACGAACACCTCTTCGATGCGGTCCTCGTTGGTGGAGGGTGGGACCCCACCCAACTGAGTCTCCTGGGATTGCTGTCGCAAGGAATACACCAGGCACAATTCCCCATAATGGCGCTAGGTCACCCCGATGGACCGGACTCGTTCTCGCTCGTCTTGGCAGGGGCCGACTTTGTTCTTCAGAACAACGTCCCACTTGCAAGGTCCATCCGGGCACACGTAATTGCCTATAGAAGAATTTGTGGGCGCAATGTCAAATCTGCCCCCCGTGCGTCCCTCCGCCCCATCGTGCGAGTCGGAGACCTAGTCGCAGACCTGACTACGTACGAGGTGCGGATCGGCGACCTCCCTGTCGACCTCGCCCCGCGCGAGTTCGATCTGCTCGTCTACCTAATGCGGCATGAAGGCCAAGTAATCAGCAGAGAAGAGATCATTGAAAATGTTTGGGGTTTAGACTTTGACCCCGAGACCAACATAGTAAACGTATACATCCACTATGTCCGCAAGCGTTTTGGTCTCGTGGGGCACGAGAACGTGATCCAGACCAAGCGAGGACGTGGATTTATGTTAGTCTCTCCATCGACGGCATGTTCTGGGCCTACTGAGGCGAGTGCGGGCAGCACGACCTCGCACTTGCCGGCGCTCGCGCTCACATGAGCCCGCGCTCCGCGAGACTCGTGTGCCCGTGGTCGGTGATGATGAGGTGGTCGTGAACTGGGATGCCCATCACCTTGCCCGCCTCGACCAGCTGCTTCGTGACGGCCACGTCCTCACGGCTCGGCTCCGGGTTGCGTGGAGTAGGGTCAGGTGAATCGACCCGGGTTTGCCGGAGGCTCCCATCCTTGACAACTTGGAGCCATGAGCACGTCCACCCGATACACGCCCGAGGTCCGGCAGCGCGCTGTCCGCCTCGTCCTCGACCACGAGCACGACCACCCGTCCCAGTGGGCCGCCATCCGGTCCGTCGCCGAGAAGATCGGCTGCACCGCCGAGACGCTCCGCAACTGGGTCCGCCAGACCGAGCGTGACCACGGCCGGCGAGCCGGCCCCTCCACTGATGACCGCGCCCGGCTCAAGGAGCTCGAGCGCGAGAACCGCGAGCTGCGCCGCGCCAACGAGATTCTGCGCAAGGCGTCGGCCTATTTCGCACTGGCGGAGCTCGACCGCCGACCGCGATGATGGTCGCCTTCATCGACGACCACCGAGAGGCGTACGGAGTCGAGCCGATCTGCGCCGTGCTGCCGATCTCTCCGTCGACCTATTACGCGGCGAAGGCCCGGGAGGCCGACCCGGCCCTGCGCTCGGCCCGAGCCCGGAGCGACGAGGCGCTTCGGACCGAGATCCAGCGCGTGTGGGACGAGAACCGGCACGACTACGGTGCCAAGAAGGTCTGGAAGCTGCTGCGACGCGAAGGCGTCGTCGTCGCCCGGTGCACGGTCGCGCGTCTGATGTGCGACATGAGCCTTCGTGGCCGCCGGGTCCGTACGACGGTGCCGGCGGATCTCGCAGACCGCCCGTTGGACCTGGTCGAGCGCGACTTCACCGCCGAGCGGCCCAACCAGCTGTGGGTGTCGGACCTGACCTACGTCGCGACGTGGCGTGGCTTCGTCTACGTCGCTTTCGTGATCGACGTCTTCTCGCGGCGCGTGGTCGGCTGGCGTGTGTCGAACTCGCTGCGCAGCGATCTGGCGCTCGATGCGCTGGAGCAGGCGATCTGCGAGCGCTCCGTCGGTGCGGATGGCAGGTCTGCAGACGACCGGCTCGTGCATCACAGCGACAGAAGCGTTCAATATCTCAGTATCCGCTACACGGAGCGGCTGGCCGAGGCAGGCATCGAGCCATCGGTCGGCAGCCGTGGGGACTCGTACGACAACGCCCTCGCTGAGACCGTGATCGGCCTGTTCAAGACAGAGGTGATCCACCGCTGCGGCCCGTGGCGGGGCCTCGAAGACGTCGAGCTCGCGACGCTCGAATGGGTGTGATGGTTTAACGAGCGCCGCCTGCTGGAGCCACTCGGCTACCTTCCGCCAGCGGAGTACGAAGACGCTTTCTACCGCCGCCAGGAGGCTCAGGCCACCGAGGCGGCACTCACGTAATCCTGTCTCCGGAGAAGCCGGGTCGATTCAGTTTGTCCGGCCTGCCCCGCCTGGCGGGACACGTGAGGTGCGGAGCCCGTGGGCTCCGGCCCGCCGGGGTGACGGGCTCGCTCCACGGCCCGCCGGGGTGACG
>JAYWIE010000309.1:0-3089 GCA_043789155.1 Rubricoccaceae bacterium
TTCAGCGGCTTCGCGCTCCTCTTCCTCGCGTTCGGCGTCGGCGCGCGCCTCGTCCGCGCTCGCGGCGTCCTCGGTCGCGGCGGCTGGCGTGAGCGTCGCCGAGAGCAGGCCTGCGATGGCGGCGCGGTCGGCGTCGTAGTCGCGGAAGAGGGCCTGGAAGGGGACGGCCGCGCCGGTCCTGAGGTCGAACGTGACGGACCCGTTGGCGTCGTTCGTCGGGTACGCCGTGTTGCAGAAGTACGCCGAGTGGATGTTGAGGCTCAGCACGTCGTCGGCGGCGTGGTCGATGCGGACGCGGTTGGTCCACGACGAGTCGGGCACGGGGCCGTCTGGGAAGGCGTCGGACCCGCACCAGAGGCTCGCCGCGAGCGAGTCCAGCGCGGCGTTGACGCGCGCCTCGGCGTCGGGCCGGCCGGGCAGCGACACGCGCGGCAGCGCGACGCCCGACGCGTCGTCGGTGACCATCCGCGTCGCGACGGACGTGGAGTCTGCGCCGCCGGTGGCCGGCGGGCCGGCGGGCGTGCAGGCGGGTAAACCCGCACCTGCGGCGAACGCGAGGAGCAGGGCGAGGGCGAGCAGGCGCATCCGGGCAGGGTGAGGGAGAGGCTCGGAACCTACGCCGGCGCGTCGGCCCCGGCGTCCCAGCCCCACGCGAGCAGCGGCAGCGCGGCCCGCCCGAAGCCGGCGACGACGCGCGCGAAGTCGGGCTGCATGACGGCGTCGTCCGCGACGGGCAGCGTCGCGACCATGCCCTTCCAGCGCAGGACGTCCGCGACGTCGGACTCGGCGAAGCCTTCGTAGCCGCGCGGCATCCGCTTCAGCGGGTCGCGCCCGGCGACGGTGATGTCGCCGGAGGCTTCGACCTCGGCGACGGCCGCGAGCAGGCTCGCCGGGTCGGCGGCGATGCGCTCGCGGAAGCGGCGGACGAGCGCGGGCTCGGGGGCCCAGAAGCCGGCCCCGAGAAAGCAGCCGCCCGGCTCGACGTGCGCGTAGAGCGCGCCGTCGTCGCCTTTGTGGCCCGAGCGCGACCACACGACGCCGACGTGGGTCTTGTAGGGCGCTTTGTTCTTCGAGAAGCGCGTGTCGCGGTAGATCCGGAAGACGCCCTTCGCGGCGTCGGCCGTGAGCGGGACGCCGGCCCGCGCCAGCTCGCCGGAGACGTCCGCGACGAGGCAGCGCGCGGGCCACATGAGCTCGTCGTCGAACGTCGGCTTGCGGGGCTTGAACCACTCGCGGTCGTTGTGGTCGCGGAGGTCGCGGAGGAAGGCGAGGGCCTCGGAGCGGAAGCCGGGAAACGGCGGGAGGTCGGTCATCGGGAGCAGCGTGGACGTCGGAGAGCCTGCAGGACGTGGCGGGGGCGGTGCGTGCCGCCGGCGTCGGGCCGCGGCACGGATCCCGAACGCGGGCGGGCTACTTTTGCGCCCGCTCGGGGTCTCTTTCACCGCGCGCTCGCGACCGTCCGCCTCACCTTGCTGCCTACCCCATGCGCCTCGCCGCTGGCCTCTTCCTCGCCCTCGCGGCCCTGCCCGTCTCGGCCCAGGGCTTCCTGTCTCCCGCCCCGGCCGGGATGCGGACGATCACCGTCCAGGGCCGCGGGTCCGTCACCGCCCCGTCGGACCACGCCGTCGTGCGCTTCCAGGTGCGGACCGAGGGCGCGACGCTGGACGAGGCGCTCGGGCTGCACGGGGCCGAGGTGGCGCGCGTCCAGGGCCTGCTGCGCGCGGCCGGCGTGCCCGAGAGCCGCGTCACGCTGGACCGCGTCGCCGTCGGCGATGTCGACGCCGGCGACGAGGACGAGTACGGCTCCGCGCCCGACGCGCCGACCGAGACCGTCACGGTCTCGCGCGCGATCACGGCCGAGGTCGACGACCTCGACGCCGTCGACGGCCTCGTGGGCTCGCTCGCGACGCGCCGCGGCGACGACGCGCTGACGACGCAGCTCCGCTCGGTCGTCGTGTCGTTCGAGCGCCGCGAGACGGCCGCGCTGCGCGAGACGGCCCTCCGCGACGCCGTCTCGGACGCGCGCCGGCGGGCGCAGATCTCGGCCGAGGCGTCGGGCGTGAGCGTCGGGCGCGTGCTGAGCGTCACCGAGGGCGGCGTGACGGGCTCGCTGCTCATCGGCGCGCCGAGCGGCGGGTCGGCAGCGGGAGCCGGGCGCGTCGCCGCGCTCATGGGCGGCCTTATGGGTGGCGGGGCCGGGCAGCACACCGAGGAGGCGACGGTCGTCGTCGTCTTCCTAGCCGAGTGAGCACGGTCCCGCTCGCCTTCACCGAGTACGCGCCCGAGGTGATGGTCGCCCGCGCGCGCGCGTTCCTCGCCGAGATGGACGCCCGCCGGTCGGTCCGCGACTTCTCCGACCGGCCCGTCCCGCGCGCGCTCGTCGAGGCCGCCATCCGGACGGCCGCGACGGCCCCGTCGGGCGCGCACATGCAGCCGTGGACGTTCGTCGCCGTCTCGGACCCGGACGTCAAGCGGCGCGTCCGCGCCGCCGCCGAGGCCGAGGAGCGCCTGAGCTACGGCACGCCGGCCACGGCGGACGCGCCCGGCGCGCCGGGCCGCATGTCGGCCGAGTGGCAGCAGGCGCTCGCGCCGATCGGCACGACGGCCGAGAAGCCGTTTCTCGAAACCGCGCCGTGGCTCGTCGTCCTCTTCGCGCAGCGGACCGGCCGCGACGCCGACGGCCGGACCGTCAAGCACTACTACGTGCCCGAGTCCTGCGGCATCGCCGCGGGCCTGTTCGTCGCCGCGCTGCACCACGCCGGGCTCGCGACGCTGACGCACACGCCGAGCCCGATGCGCTTCCTGAGCGAGATCCTCGGCCGCCCGCCGAACGAGGTCCCGTTCGTCCTCTTCCCGGTCGGCTACCCGGCCGCCGACGCGCGCGTGCCGGACCTCGACCGGAAGCCGCTCGGGGACGTCGCGGTCTGGATCTGACGGCTACCGCTGCGGCGTCCGCTGCGGCATGCGCGTCGTGTCGCCCGGCGCGCCGCCAAGGCGCGGCATCGCGGCGTCGTGCGCGGCCTCATTGCGGCGGACGTCGCTCTGGAGCGTGGTGTTGGCCCAGCCGCGCGTGATCATGACCGTCGCGA
>JAYWIE010000310.1:0-3084 GCA_043789155.1 Rubricoccaceae bacterium
GTCTTCGCCGTCCGTGTCTCGCACGCCGGGACCGAGGCGGTCGAGACGCGCGTGACGCTGCTCTCGGGGCGCGTCGAGATGGGCGTGCGCGGGGCCGAGGCCCGCGTGACGCTCGCGCCGGGGCAGGCCAGCACCGTCGCCGCGCTCACCGCGCCGACGGCTCCGGCCGCGGCCGACCGCGGGGCCGCGCTCGCGTTCCTGCCGGACCTCGACCTGCGCGACGTGCCCGCCCGCGACGCCGCCCGCCTCATCGGCGAGCGCTTCGGCATCGACGTCACCCTGGACGATGCGCTCGCGGCTGAGCCCGTCTCGACCCAACTGCGCATGGCCGACGGCCCCGCCGCGGCCGTCCGCGCGCTCGCGATGGCACTCGGCGGCCACGTTGAGGGCACGCCCGAGGCGCTCCGCATCGCCGAGTAACCGACGCCGACGGGGCCCGGGCCTCTCCATGCCGCGACCCGCGCTCCTCGTCCTGCTCGCCCTCGTCGCGACCGCGAGGCCGGCCGCCGCCCAGGCCATCGTCTGGACCGACGCGCCGCTCTCGGACGCGCTCTACGCGCTCGCGGACCGGACCGGGCTCGACCTCGTCTTCGCCGCCCGCGTCGTCCGAGACCGGCGCGTCTCGGGGCGCTACTCGCCCGGCGAGAGCCCCGTCGCCGCGCTCGACCGGCTGCTGCGTGGGACCGGCCTGCGCGCCGAGCCGCTGCGCCCGGGCCAGTTCGTGCTCATCGCCGAGCCGCTCAACGTCACCTACGGCGGCGACGAGCAGCCCGAGGCCGTCCTCGGCACCCTCGACGGCCGCGTCGTCGACGCCGAGACGGGCGAGCCGCTCCCCGGCGCGAGCGTCTTCGTCGTCGACGTCAGCATCCGCGCGGTCACGGACGACGACGGCGCGTTCGCCGTCGGCCGCATGCCCGCCGGGCGCTACGGCGTCCGCGTGACGTTCGTCGGCTACCGGGCCGTCCGCGTGGACCTCGACGTGTACCCGCTCTCGCCGCGGCGGCCGCCGGTCGTGCGGCTCTCGCCCGAGCCGCTCGCGGCGTCCGAGGTCAAGATCGACGCGGACGAGGCCGGCACCGCGCCCGGCGTCACCGACATGCGCGCGCGCGGCGTCGCCGCGACGGCCTCGCCCTTCGGCCGCGGCGACCTCGGCTCGGCGCTGGCGACGCTGCCCGGCCTGTCGCGGACGGACGGGGCCGGCGGGCCCGTGGCCGTCCGCGGGACGGACCCCGACGCGCTGCGCGTGCTCCGCGACGGCGTCCCGCTCTACGCGCCGTGGCACGCCGGCGGCCTGCTCTCGGTGCTCCAGCCCGAGGCGCTCGGGCGGATCGTGCTGCACCGCGGGCAGGCCCCGGCCGCGCTCGCGGGCGGCCTCGCGGCCGTGCTCGAGACCGAGACGGCGAGCGCCTTCGCCGGCGACACCGTCTCGGCCGTCGCCGCGTCGGCGGTCGCCGTTCGCGGTGTCGCGACGGTCGCCGTGTCGCCGCGCGTGTCGGTCCACGTCGGCGCGCTGCGGTCGGTCCTCGGGCCCGTCGTGCGGCCGGGCGTGCGCGCGGCCGGCGGCACGGGGGGCGGCGTGTGGGCCGTTGATCCGCTCGGCGGACGCCGCGGCGACCTGCTCCGCCCGCACCTGTCGTTCGAGAGCGCCGAGGCGGCGGTCGGCGTCCGCGTCGGCCGCTCGGCCCGGCTCGACGTCGCGGCGTGGGGCACGCGCGACCGGCTCACGATCGGCGACGCCGCGGCCCTTTCGGGCGACGCATGGGCGGCGACGGCGGCGCTGCGCGGGCTCGTCGGCTCGCGGACGTTTGCGACCGCGCGGCTCTACACGACGCGCGTCGCCGAGGCCGGCGCGCGCGCGTCGGCGCTGTACGCGTCCGCGCTGCGCGAGTCCGCGGCCGCGCTCGACGTCGAGCGGGCGCTGACGCTCGCGCACACGCTCAGCGCCGGCGGCCGCGCCGTCGCCCGGCAGGCCGACGGCGACCGCCGGGCGTCGCAGGTCGACGTCTACGCCGCCGACACGTGGTCGCCCGTGCGGCCGTGGCAGGTGCAGGCCGGCCTGCGCGCCGAGGCCGCGAGCGCGCCGGGCCGCGCGGCGCGCGTCGTGCTCAGCCCGCGCGTAGCCGTCCGCTGGATTCCGGTCGCGGACCGCGTCGTCGTCCGGGCGGGCCTGAGCCGGCAGACGCAGGCCGTGCAGCGCGTCGTGGCGATGGCCGGGCCGTTCCCGCTCGCCGAGGCGTCGTGGGCCGTCGCCGGCGCGCCCGTCGCCGGCGCGGACGGACGGCCGGCGTCGGCGTGGCAGGCCGGGCTCGGGGCCGAGTGGGCCCCGACCGACGCGCTCGCGCTCAGCGCCGGCGCCTACGGCCGGACCGAGCGGGACATCCTGCGCGCCGGTCCTTCGGGCGTCACGGCGGACGCGGGCCGTGCCGCCGGCGTGGACGTCGCCGGGCGATTCGAGCGCGGCGGGTGGACGGTCTCGCTCGCCGGTGCCGCCGCCGCGGTCCGCGTGCGGTCGCCCGGCGCGGCGTGGCGCGCGGCCCCGTTCTCGCGGCCCTTCACGGGCGGCCTGCTCGTCGAGCGCGCGCTCGGCCCGCTCTCACTCGGCCTCCGCCTCGACGCCCTCGCCGGCCGTCCCGACGGCTCGGGGCCGTCAGCCGGCCGCACGCCCGCGGACGTCCGGACGGGCCTCGCCGTCGGCGTCGGGACGACGCGGCGGGGCGTCCGCTTCGAGGGCCTCGTGCAGGCGCAGATCCGGCTCGCCGGCACGTCGGGCGGCGCGCTGCCGGACGTCCCGCTCCCGCTCGCCCGCGACGGCCGTGCCCTGCCCGCGTTCCCGACGCTGAGCCTCGCCGCACGGTGGTAAAGGGTTGAGGGGTTGAGAACGGTCAACTGAAATGGTTCCGTTTGACGACTCTCAGCAATAAAAATATGTCATCCCGGACTTGATCCGGGATCTGCCTTTGCATTGTCGCGCGCGCCAGGAAAGGCAAAAGGCAGATCCCGGATCAAGTCAGGTCAGGTCCGGGATGACATATTTTTATTGCTGAGAGTCGTCAAACGGAACCATTTCAGTTGACCGTTCTCAAC
>JAYWIE010000311.1:0-10981 GCA_043789155.1 Rubricoccaceae bacterium
GCCGAGCTGCGTCTGGACCAGCACGAGCACGACGGCCGCAAGGAGCACGGCGGTGGCGCGGCGCGCGTCGGGCGAGAGGCCGGCGAGCGTCGCGCGGAGCGCGCGGAGTTCGGCGGCGAGGCGGGACGTCATCGGAGGCGGGGAGGTCGGCGTGGAGGATAGCGCGCCGCAGACTGTGCTTCAGGCGTCCACGCCGACGGCCTCGGCGACGGTCGCGAACCCGTCGCGGTCGAGGCGCTCCGCGAGCCCGCGGGTGACGGCGCGCACGACGCCCGGGCCCTCGTAGACGAGCGCGGTGTAGAGCTGCACGAGGCTCGCGCCGGCCCGGATGCGCGCGTAGGCGGCGTCCGCCGAGTCGATGCCGCCGACGCCCACGACGGGCACGCGGCCTGCGGATTCGCGGTACAGCACGCGCGCGAGGGCGAGCGCGCGGGCGGCGAGCGGCCGCCCCGAGAGCCCGCCGCGCCCGACCCGCTCGATCTCGGCGGCGTCCGTCCGGAGCCCGTCGCGCCCCGACGATGTGTTGACCGCGACGAGCCCGTCCGCCCCGCGCGCGAGGGCGACGGCGACGAGCTCGGGCACGCCCTCGGCGTCGGGCGAGAGCTTGACGAGAAGCGGGACGCGCCGGCCGCCGGCCGCGAACAGGTCACGCTCTCGAGTGACCGCGGCGAGCAGGCTGTCGAGCGCGCGCGGCGTCTCGAACGTCTTGCCGTCGGCCGTGTTGGGGCACGACACGTTGACCGTCAGCAGGTCGGCGACGGGCAGCAGCCGGGCCGTCGCCTGCCGGACGTCCTCGATGCCGGCCGCACCGGCGAGGCCCGATGGGTCCGCGCGGTGCGTCTTGGCGACGTTGACCGAGACGACGAAGCCGGGCACGCGCGGGCGCGCGGCGAGGTGCGCGGCGAGGCGCGCGGCGACGGCCGCGGCCCCGTCGTTGTTCAGGCCCATCCGGTTGACGAGCGCGCGGTCCGCGGGCAGGCGGAAGGCGCGCGGGCGGGCGTTGCCCGGCGCGGCCTCGTTCGAGACCGACCCGACGTCGGCCCAGCCCAGCCCGAGCGCCTCCCAGAAGCGGACGAGGCGGGCGTTCTTGTCGAACCCGGCCGCGAGCCCGACCGGCGACCGGAACGCGAGCCCCCAGAGCGTCTGCCCGAGCGCGGGGTCCGGGTGCGCCCCGACGAGCGCGCGGACGAGCGCCGGCGCGCGCTGCCCGAGCCGCGCCGCCGCGACGCCCGCGCCGTGCGCCGCCTCGGCGTCGAGGCGGAAGAGGAGCGGGCGGAGGGCGGGATAGAGGCGGGGCAGTGGGCAGTGGCCAGTGGCCAGTGGCAGAGTTCAAACCTACGGTCGTGCTCCGCCCGCAGACCACATCCTACTGGCCACATCCCACTGGCGGCGCGCAGCGCCCTACCAGCCCGGCGTGAGGTTGACGCCGAAGACGCCCTTGCCGGAGGCGAGGCCGGGGAAGGCCGCGCCGTTGACGTCGTAGGTCTTGTTGTAGCGCGAGATCGGGAAGGCGTAGTACGGCTCGACGACGAGCGCGCCGAGGACGTTGATGCGCCCCGAGACGCCGGCCGAGAAGAGCGGGCGCTGGTCGGCGAAGCGCGCGCCGTAGGTCTGCGTCGTCGTGCCGGCGACGTCGACGTAGCGGTACGTGCCCCAGGCCATGCCGGCGTCGGCGAAGAAGACGAGCTCGGTGGGGAGGAAGGGGAAGGTGAGCAGGCCGAGCTGCGGCACGCCGAGGATCGGGATGCGCGCCTCGAGCGTCGCGACGCCGATGCTGGTCCCGAGCAGGCGGTTCTGGAAGGAGTCGTACTCGGCGTTGTCGTCCGGGAACGAGCCCGCGGTGTAGCCGCGGATGTACTGGCCGTAGCCGAGGAAGAGCGGGTTGAGGCGGTTGTCGTCCGCGCCCTTGCCGTAGCGGCCGAAGTGGGTGAGGCGGCCGGCGAAGGTCACCGGCACGCGGCGCGGCAGCCCGGGCGGGTGCGTGAAGACGTAGCGCCGGTAGTCCGCCGTGACGGCGGCGTAGGACAGCGAGCCGACGGTCCCGTCGACGCCGAAGCGGTAGCGGCCGCCGCGGATGGGCGACGTGAAGCCGAAGTTGGAGTAGTCGCCGACGAACGCGATGCCGGCCGTGCCGAGGTTGAGCGGGTCGATGCCGGTGTCGAGGCCCCGGCGGCCGTCGTACTGGATGCAGGCGGGGAAGGTGTTGCCGGGCGGGCAGCTCGGGTCCGTCTGGTTGTAGACGTAGGAGTCGTACTGGAGCGAGAAGGCGTAGCGCGTGAAGCCGGCCGTCGCCTCGAGGCGCTGCGTCTGGTTGAACGGGTACGCGACGACGCCGCGGGCCTGGTCGATGAACGTGCGGTAGAAGTAGCGCGTGAACGGGAGCGCGTTGCCCTGCGGCGCGCCCGAGATGAAGGCCTGGAGCTGCGGGATGTGGCCGACCTGGCCGCCGTAGACGAAGCGCTTGCCGCGGTCGAGGTAGAGCGCCTGCGCGCCGATGTCCTGGAGCGTGCCATTGGCCTGGACCGCGACGCCGAGCGACTTGTCCGAGAGCTGGTCCGAGAACAGGAACGCGACGCCGCCTCCGACGCCGACGCCGCCGTAGGACTGGTCGTAGCCGACGCCGACCTGCGGCTGCGAGATGTAGTCGAGCACGAGGCGGCTGCGGTAGTCGCGGCTGGGGAAGTCGGCCGTGGCGGGGAGGCCGGAGCGGGCGTCGGCGAGGTAGGCCTCGACGCGGCTGCGGCCCGCGGCCTCGCCCGGCGGCAGCGTGGCCGTGTCGGCGAAGCGGACGGGCTCGACGGGCGTGCCCTGCGCCTCGGCGGCGTCGGTGCGGTAGACGGTGTAGCGCTGGCCCTCGAAGACCGAGTACGCGATGGCCCCCGTAAGGCGCGAGACCGACATGGCCGGCGAGAGGTCCGCGATGCCCGCGACGCCCGTCGCGAGGCGCGTGACCTGGTAGAGGGCCGCGTCGCCCTCCTGCCGGCGGGCGACGTCGAGGCGGAAGACGTCGTTGTAGCCGCCGCGGTCCGAGATGAAGTAGAGGCTGCGGCCGTCCGGGCTCCACGCGGGGTTGATGTGCTTGGCCCCGGCGAAGAGGCTCAGCGGCTCGATCTGGCCCGTCGCGACCGTCATCAGGGCGAGGCGCGGCTGGGCGTAGGCGAGGCGGTCGAAGTCCGTGCCGGGCCCGCGGTCGGTGACGAAGGCGATGGTGAGGCCGTCCGGGCTCCACGCGGGCTGGAGGTCCGCGAAGCGGTCGTTGGTGACCTGCCGGACGGTCCCCGAGGCGACGTCGATGATGTAGAGATCGCTCACGCCGCCCTTGGCCCCGGAGAAGACGATCTGGCTGCCGTCGGGCGAGAACGAGAGATCGCGGATGGCCCCGATGCCCTCGACGGCGAGGCGCGCCTGGACGCGCCGGCTGTCGACGTCGAGCACGGCGATCTCGTTGTTTCCGCCGGCGAAGACGACGTAGGCGAACTGCGAGCCGTCGGGCCGCCACGTGCCCGCGGACTCGATGAAGCGGAGCGCGTCCGTGTGCGCGTCCGACCCGACCGAGGCGAGCTTGGCGACGACCTCGCCCGAGACGGCGTCGGCGAGGAAGAGGTCGATGCCGAAGAGGTCGCGCTCGGAGAGGTAGGCGATGGTGCGGCCGTCGGGCGAGAGCTGCGGGGCGATGTTGATGCCGCCCGTGTCGCGCTCGCGCGCGAGCAGGCGCGTGCCCTGGAGGCGCTGGAGCGAGTCCGGGTAGGCGAGAAAGCGCGGCGGGCGGACGCGGCGGCCCTCGGTGCGGGCGGCCTCGCGGTCGGCGCGCTCCTCGGCGATGCGGCCGAGCTCGCCGGCCGTGCGCGGGGCCGTCGGGGCCTCGCGGCCGGCGACGGACGGGATGAGGCCCGCGCGGAGCGAGCGCGCCCAGCCGGCCGAGAGGCTGTCCGGCGTCAGGCCCGTCACCACGACGAGCGCCGAGTCCAGCGGCATCTCGAGCGCCGTGCGGAAGAGGCGCACGGCGGCCTCGTCGCCGTACTCGCCGGCGACGTAGGCCCACAGCGGCTGCCCGTACTGGTACTCGTTGTAGCGCCCGCCGCCCCGTTGGAGCTCGTCGATCGACGGGACGTCGTCGCGGAGGACGGCGTCGCGCATCCACATCGACGTCAGCGCATCTTCCCGACCCACGGAGAAGTACTCGGCCATGCCCTCGATGACGAAGAGCGGCAGGCGGACGAAGTTCTGGAAGCGCTCGCCGCGCTGCGCGATGTCGTACTGGAACTGGTGGACGAGCTCGTGGCCGAGCACGTGGTCCGTCTCGGCGTTGGTGCTCGCGACGGCCAGCACGACGCGCTGCCGCAGGCCCTCGGTGACGCCCTGCGTGCCCTCGCCGATCTGCGCGATGTTGGTCTGCCGGAAGTCGGCGTCGTCGGCGTAGAGCACGATCGTCTTGCGCTCGTCGTACTCGTGGCCGAAGACGGCCGAGAAGCGGTCGTACCAGCGCTCCGCCATCCGCCCGACGTCGCGCACGGTCTGGTCCATGCCGTCGTAGTAGTAGATGTCGAAGTGCTCGGTCTCGAGCACGCGGTAGTCGAAGTCGTCGTAGCGGACCTGGTTGCGGCCGAAGTACTGCGCCTGCGCCGCCGGCGCGAACAGGGCGAGCAGGACAGCCACGGCCCCGAGGCGGACGGCGAGGCGGGATGCGAGAGCGGGCATGGAGCGGGCGGAATAGAGTCGGGCGGTGCCGGTGGAGCAAACCCGCCAGACCGGAGCGGGTTCGCGGCCGGCGGGCGGGTCCGGGCGGGCCCGCGGCAGCGGCCGGGCAGCGGAGGCGCGGGCTGCAGGCGAGACGGGCCGTGCGGGCACATTCTCCGCACGCAGGCACGACGGATCGGGGCCGGGCGTTCGTACCCTCGTCCGGCCCCGGGTGCGCCGTTTTGCCCCGCCGCCAGGGTTACGAGGGACAGGGTTCTGGGCACGGGAGCGGCCTCGCCTGTGGGCGAGCGCGTCTGCCCGTCCGAGCGTTCGTCTTCGTTACCGAGAACCCCGCACCCCACCCCCGCCCGTGCTCGCCGTCACCGCCCGCGAAGACGCCCGCGTCCGCTTCCGCATCTTCTCGGCCATCGTGGTCGCCCTGCTGGGCTTCCTCTCGGCGCGGCTCGTCCAGATGCAGATCGTGGACCAGGCGCAGTACGCCGACGAGGCCGACGGCAACGCCATCGCGACGCGCATCATCCGCCCGGCGCGCGGCTACATCTTCGACCGCAACGGCGTGCTGCTGGTCGACAACGAGACGACGCTCTCGGTCACGGTCACGCCGCGCTACTTCGACGAGGCCGACCTGCCGCTCGTGGCCGAGCTCGCCGGCCGGCCGCTCGCCGACCTCCGCCGGGCCTACGCCGCCGTCCGCGACCGCTCGGCGTACCAGGAGGCGACGCTGCTCGAGAACGTCCCGTTCGCGGCCTTCGCGCGGCTGCAGGAGAGCCAGTACCGGCTGCGCGGCATCGGCTTCTCCGAGGACCAGCAGCGGCGCTACCACGGGCAGGCGCGGCTGACGCACGCGCTCGGCTACGTCAACGAGATCAGCGAGGGCCAGCTCGACGACCTCCGCGAGCAGGGCTACGACCTCGGCGACCGCGTCGGTAAGTCGGGCATCGAGGCGCAGTACGAGCCCGTGCTCCGGGGCCGGCCGGGCCGCCACCTCCGCCTCGTCAACGTGCACGGGATGGAGGTGCAGGCCTACGAGGGCGGGGCCGAGGACGTCGAGCCGCAGTCCGGCGTCGCGCTCACGCTCGCCGTCGACGCCGGCGTGCAGGCGCTGGCCGAGAGCCTCTTCGTCAACAAGGAGGGCGGGGCCGTCATGATGGACGTCAACACGGGCGGCATCATCTCGATGGTGAGCGCGCCGGACTACGACCTCAACGTCTACCGCGACGGCTTCACCCAGGCCGAGGTGGACTTCCTCTACCGCAACCCGGCCAAGCCGGAGTTCAACCGGGCCACGCAGGCGAGCCTGCCGCCGGGCTCCACGTGGAAGCCGTTCATGGCGGCCGTGGCGCTCCAGGAGGGCATGATCACCGAGAACACGACGCTCTTCTGCGGCGGCGGCTACGTCCTCGGCCGGCTCTACCGCTGCCACGGCGGCGCGCACGGCAACATCTCGGTCCGCGACGCGATCCGGGTGTCCTGCAACACGTTCTTCTTCCGGCTGATGAACGACACGTTCACCAACGCGGCGCACCCCGAGGGCATCCGGATGAACCTCGAGATGTTCGACCTGTGGGCGCACCGCTTCGGCTTCGGGCAGCGCGCGCCGATCGACATCCCGAACCAGGAGCCGGGCCTCATCCCGGACTCGTCGTACTACGACCGCGCCTATCCGCAGGGCTGGGGGCCGGGCTACACCGTCAACCTCGGCATCGGGCAGGGCAACATGGGCGTGAGCCCGATGCAGCTCGCGCGCTACACC
Organism: Rubricoccaceae bacterium; assembly: GCA_043789155.1. GTDB lineage: Bacteria > Bacteroidota > Rhodothermia > Rhodothermales > Rubricoccaceae > DASVSE01. The sequence goes on from JAYWIE010000311.1 coordinate 6,452, forward strand.
GCGGCCATCGCCAACGGCGGCACGCTGCCGACGCCGCACCTCGTGATGCGGCAGACCAACACGGAGACGGGGCAGTCGGTCGAGCCGAGCCTCCGCCGCCCGACGCGCATCCCGATCGAGCCGCGCAACTTCGAGATCGTCCGCGAGGGCATGTTCGCCGTCGTGGACGCGGGCACGGCGCGGCGCATGCAGATGCCGGCCGCCGAGGGCTTCCCGGAGATCACGCTCGCGGGCAAGACGGGCACGGCCGAGAACCCGCGCGGGGCGGACCACGCCGTGTTCATCGCCTTCGCGCCGCGCGTCAACCCGCAGGTGGCCGTCGGGGTGATCGTCGAGAACGCGGGCTTCGGCGCGACGACGGCCGGGCCCATCGCGAGCCTCATGATCGAGCAGTACTTCCGCGGGCGGACGACGCGGCCGGCGATGGTGGCGGGCGTCCGCGCGCTCCGCTCGCGCGGGCGGGATTGACCGGGACGTGCAGGCGAGGTGCAGTTGACGGCTGTGCGGGGAATAGGCGCGCTGGCGTGTAGTGGAATCCCTAAATCTGCAACCCTTACGTGGGTTCGGTTGAGACGCTGTGCGGGTGCCCTATCCTGCGAGCAGCCCCGGCCTCCGGTGCCCGCCGCGCCCCCGTCCACTTATCGGTGCTCGACATGCGTGTCTCATTAATCTCTCTGGCAATGTTGAGCCTGGCTGCTCCTGACGCCGCGGCACAGACAAATGTGCTCGGCGGCTGCGCGCAGTACACGGCGCAAGACTTCGAGATCGGCATCCTGCTCGGCCCTGCACCTGCCCGCACGGTCACCGTCCACGAGATCACGGCTTCGGGGCCTGTCCTCGTCAGCAGTATCTACGTTCGCCCGAACGTTTTCGCCAACCAGACGGGATGTAACTGGGTCGCGCACATTGACGAGGCCGTGAATGGCCCGCTCGAGGTGCTCCTGCACAAGGACCGGCTTTACCAGATCACGATGGGAAATCAGTCCTACCTGTACGCACTCGACTATGGGACCGGCTTCTTTTCGTCACGGTCTTCTGGCATCCCGGACGTCCTTTTCATCGGGAGCAGCACCGGCCCCAACAGCAGCTACCTCCGCGTCTACCCGGTCCGGCTCGGTGGCGGGGCGGCCGGGCGCGACGTGGACGACTTCTTCCCTGACCACCGGTGGGTGCTTCCCTTCGACGTGCCGACCATCTGCGCCTCAACGGGGTGCGACCCCGACGACGCGCGTGACTACCCGTTCTTGATACCCGCCTATATTGAAGAGACGTATTCGCTTCCGGTCACGATCGAGGCTGCCACGAGTGCAGACTGGCGCATCCCTTCAAACCGCACGTACACGTGGTCTGCTTCAGACGTGGCTGCAATCAACTTTGGTGTAGGTGGGAGGGTGACGGTCAATGGCACGCTGAACACGTCAGGGGTGACGATGACCGCCTCGGACCCGGCGCAGGGCTGGGGCGGCGTCCACGTAGCCGGCGGGACCTCGACGTTCGGGGCGGGCACGGTTATCGAGAATGTGGTCACGGCCGCAGGCGCGGTCCTCGTCTCGACCGCTAACAGCGTTTTCGGGACGATAGGCTCGGGGCAGAGCACGTCCCATGTGGTCCTCGAAGGGGTCAGTATCGACGGAACACGAGGCGGCGGAGCGGGCCTGCTCGTCACCGGAGCCGGTGCGACCGCATCGGTCGGCGGTATGACGATCATCCGTGACAACACGGCCGGGCCGGGGGTGTCGGCCTCGTGGGGCGGGCGCGTCACCGTCGATTCGGATGGCGTCCGGATCACGCGCAACGCAGGGGGCATCCTCGCCACGGGCACCGGCGCGCGTGCGCTCGTCCTCGAAGGCCGAATTCTCAACAACACGGGGCCCGGCCTCCGCGCCACGTCCGGCGCGCGGCTCGACGTGCTCCGCGACGACGCCTCGGGAACGACCTCGCTGACGTCAAACGATCCGGTCCAGGTGTTCGATAACGTCGGCGGGCTCTACGCCGAGCCGACGGGCAGCCAGGGCGGGGCCGTCGTCTCGTCCGGCGGCGATTTCGTCTGCGTGCAGGAGCCGTGCCCGTCCATCGGCGGCCACGACTTCAGGCGAAACACGCAGCCCGCGCCGGGTGGCGGGCTGGTCTACGACGCGCTCGCGCGCGGCAGTTCGCAGGTGATCGCCTCCCGCAACTACTGGGACGGCCGGACGTCGGCGCAGGTCATCACGCTCGCAGACAAGTCCAGCTCCGTCGACGTGAGCAATGCGCTCGCGAGCCCGCCGTCGGTCGGCGGGCCGGCCGGCAACCGCTCGACGGCCGGAAACGTGCATGGCAAACAGCTCGACCCTGCGACCGCGAGCCGCGGGCGCGTTGATGCGGCCGTGCAGGCGCTGCTCTCACAGGCCGACGGCCTCATGCAGCGCGGCGACAGCACGCGCGCGGCCGAGCGCATCGTCTCCGCCGCCGCGATCGTCACGAGCGACGACGACCGGTTCGCAGTCTCCGAAGCCGCCGGGCGGGCGCTCGCCGTGGTCTGGCCGCCGGCGCTCGTGGCGTGGGCCGAGACGGCCGCCGCGTCGCCGGGCAGCCGGGCCTGGGGCCGTCGCGCGCTCGCGGTCGGGCTGGCTGGGCACGGGCGCACGGCCGAGGCGCGGACGCTCGCGCAGGCGCTCGCCGACGAGGACGGAGCCGGGACGGACTCGACGGCGGAGGCGCACCGCGCGCGCGGGCTCGGGCTGCTCGTCGGGATCGCGGTCGCGGACGACGACGCGGTCGCGGCCGTCGCCGCACTCGGCGCGCTGGTCGAGGTCGATGCCGAGGGTGCAGCCGAGCGCGCGGTGCAGGTGGCGCTGGCCTTCCCCGGCACGACCGTCTCGTTCGCGCGTGGCGCGGGCGTAGCCGGCCGAGCAGCGCAGCCGGCATCGCTGGCCGGTAAGACGACTACACCGGCCGAGCTCGCAGGGGTGAGCCTCGCGGCCGGGCCGAACCCGTCGTCGGGGTCGGTGCGCGTGGTGCTGACGGTGGCAGTGGCATCTGACGTCCGTGTGAGCGTGTTCGACGCGCTCGGCCGCGAGGTGGCGGTGCTACACGACGGGCCGGCTCCGGTGGGGCCGCTCTCGGCGACGTTCGCCGGGGCGTCGCAGCCCGCAGGCGTGTACGTCGTGCGTGCCGTCGTGCGCGGTGCCGGCGGCGCGTCGCAGGTGCTCGTGCAGCGCGTCGTCGTCGCGCGGTGAATGAAGCGCCGCGCGCTCCGGTGTGTACCGGGGGGCGCGGACAGTCGTGGTCACTCGACGGTGAGCATCATGCGGTATATCTGTCTTCTGGCAGCGGTGTGCGCCCTCGGCGGAGCCACGGCACAGACGCTTGTGTGGGAGCATGTCGGAGATCGCCCTATTAACGCCAATGGTCCGTCATTCGCGCCAGACGGGACCCTCTGGGCTGCCACCAGTCGGCTCTATAGACTTGAGTCTCCATATGGACCAACTCAAATATGGACACAGTCTTCTACTGTCAGAACTGTTGATTCGATTTTGATTCTCGGTCAGGATACGCTCATAACTCAAACAAACATTGGTATACAGAGGTCGGTGAACAACGGGCTGTCATTCAATGTTGTAGGAAGCAATTTTTACTATCTTAGATCAGAAGTCGTTATTCCTCATGGATTACCATATGGCGGTAGTGTCGCCGGATCTACGGACGGGGGAAACCCATTCGGGTTCTACTCTCGCGACCGCGGCGCGACGTGGAGCACCGCGCGCATCGCCGCGCCGCCGGGCGAGGGGGGCATCATGGACGAGCTCGCCGTCGTCCGCCGCGGCCCCCGCGCCGGCCGGCTCGTCGCCGCAGGCTCCTGGGGCATCGCCACAAGCGACGACGGCGGCGCGTCCTACCGCCCCGTCCCCGGCTTCTGGGAGTACTTCCGCTACACCTGCGACGCCGTCGTCGTGGTCGAGGGCGCGGCACCCGGCGGCGGCGACCGCGTCCTGGCGCTGATGAACTACCCCGGCCACATCCCGGATATCGAGGTCCTCGTCGCGGCCACTGACGACGGCGGGGACACGTGGTACGAGTTGTCGGAGCTGACCGGCGACCCGAACTACGCGGCCTCGTCGATGGTGGACTTCGGCGGCGGGCGCGTCGTGGCGGTGATGAACGGTGGGCACGTCTGGCAGTCCGGCGACGGCGGGGCGTCGTGGCTGCGCACGGGCTCGGTGCCGGGCGCGATCGCGAGCCCGGACGCGTCGGGCCTGAACGGCCGCGTGAGCTGGGCGCTGAAGGGTCCAGACGGCCGGCTGTACGTGGGCGGATCCCGTCTGGGGAATGCGAACCCCGGGTGGACGTTCCGGACAGTCGAGCCGCTGTCGTTCGCCGTCGCGGGCGAGGCCGGCCCGTCCGAGGCGCGTGGGCTCGGCGTCTCCGCCCGTCCGAACCCGGCGGTCGGCCGCGTCGAGGTCGTCCTGACGACGGCGGAGGCGTCGGACGTGCGCGTCGTCGTGACAGACGCGCTCGGCCGGGACGTCGCGGTCGTGCTGGACGGGCCGG
>JAYWIE010000312.1:0-3072 GCA_043789155.1 Rubricoccaceae bacterium
GGGTCATCATGGCAGACGCTCGGCTCAGGTTTGAGCGACTATGTAAGAGCGCTCGCAGTGTCTTCTGACGGGTCGGTCTACGCCGGGGGAACATTCTCGATGGCCGGTGGGGTCGTGGTGAACTATGTCACGCGATGGACAGGGATGGCCTGGCAGGCACTCAGCTCAGGTGTGGACGGGGGCGTCTTTGCACTTGCAGTGTCTCCGGATGGGTCGATCTACGCTGGGGGCGTATTTGCAACAGCCAGTGGTGGGGCAGCGGCAAACAACGTCGCACGGTGGGGGGGTACGTCGTGGCAGGCACTCGGCTCGAGTGTAAACGACGCCGTCGACGCGCTCGCAGTGTCTCCGGACGGATCTGTTTACGCCGGGGGCTTCTTCACGACGGCCGGCGGAGTCGCGGCAAACAACGTCGCTCGGTGGACGGGGTCATCATGGCAGACGCTCGGCTCAGGTTTGAGCGACTATGTAAGAGCGCTCGCAGTGTCTTCTGACGGGTCGGTCTACGCCGGGGGCGGCTTCACGTTGGCCGGCGGGGCCGCGGCAAACAGAATAGCGCGATGGACCGGGACGTCGTGGGAGCCTCTGGGCTCAGGCATGGACGGGGACGTTTACGCGCTCGCAGTCTCTCCGGGCGGGTCGCTCTACGCTGCGGGCCGCTTCACGACGGCCGGCGGAGTCGCGGCAAACAACGTCGCGCAGTGGACGGGGACGTCTTGGCGGACACTCGGCTCAGGCATGAACGGGGACGTCAACGCGCTCGCAGTGTCTCCGGACGGGTCGCTCTACGCCGGGGGCTTCTTCACGACGGCCGGCGGAGTCGCGGCAAACAACGTCGCTCGGTGGACGGGAACGTCGTGGCAGGCGCTTGGCTCAGGCATGAACGTGAGCGTCAAGGCGCTTGCAGCGTCTCCTGAGGGATTAGTCTACGCCGGTGGTGCATTCACGGCGGCCGGTGGGGCGACCGTAAACCGCGTGGCGCTGTGGAATGGGACAGCGTGGTCGGGCTTAGGATCAGGGCTTGACGGCACAGTTTCAGCGCTCGCGATCGACAGCCGAGGCGACTTGGTCCTCGGTGGGTCCTTCACCCGGGCCGGCGGTGTCTACTCGCCCTACGTCACGCTCTACGACGTGCCGCGCACGGTGGCGGCCGAGGACGGCGTCGCGGAGCCGTCGGGCGTCGCGCTGTCTGTGAGCCCGAACCCGGTTGCGTCGGGCGGGGCGGTGCGCGTGACGCTGGCCGAGGCCGGTGCGGTCCGCGTGGCGCTCTACGACGTGCTCGGCCGCGAGGTGACGGTACTGGCCGACGGCGCGTGGTCGGCCGGAGAGCACGCGGTTGGGCTGGGCGCGGAGCGGCTGGTGCCGGGCGTGTACGTCGTGCGCGTGACGGCGGGCGAGGCGTCGGCGGTGAGGCGCGTGACGGTCGTGCGGTAGCGTTCTTGTAGCGGCTCAGGCAGGACGGCAACCGCCCCCCGCCCTTCGGGCTGCCCCCCCATGGGGGCTGGTAGGGGTAGGTAGTTCGGCGAGCCTCTTCCACGCGCCTTCCGTTCTACACCGTCATCCCCGCGAAAGCGGGGATCCAGAGTCGGAGCGCGCACCGCTCAGTACTCTGGATTCCCGCGTGCGCGGGAACGACGTTGGTTGGGGTCGGGAGGCAACACCTACCCTTGCCAGCCCATGGGGGGGCGGTTACAGCCGCCTGTCGCTCCAAGCCGACCCTCAGCCGGCGAGGTGGTCGCCGACGGTCCGGGCGAAGGCTTCGGCGTCGACGCCCTGGATGGGGTGGTCGAGGCCGGGGATCACCCAGAGCCGGGCGTCGGGGATCTCGCGGCGGAGGGCGAGGGGGTGGTCGAGCGCGAAGAAGCGGTCGGCATCGCCGTGACTGACGAGCGTAGAGGCCGTTATTGCATTCAATGATGCCAACGTCATGTACTCCGCGGGCAGACGGGCCGTGAACGCCACCACCTGCTCGGCCAGAGCCGGCCACCGCTCGCCGTGGGTCTCCTGAAGGCGCGTCGCCCAGAACGGGAACGACGCCGCGACGTCCCGCATCGGCCCGACCATCGCCTCGACCTCCTCGGCCGTCCACCGGACGTTGACGCCGTGGACGGCCAGCCGCTCGACGCGCTCGCCGAGGTACGACGCCGCGGCCAGCGCCACGCCCCCGCCCATCGAGAAGCCGAACAGCCGGAACCGGTCCACCGCGAGCGCCGCCGTCACCCGCGCGACGTCGTCGACGCACTCGGCCCACGTCGGCGGGCTCGCGAGCGGCGACGACGCCCCGTGGCCGCGCAGGTCGACGGCCAGCACGCGGAAGCGGCGCTCCCAGAAGCGGACGAGCCGGTCGGTCTCGAGGCCCGTCGACCCCAGCGCGCCGTGGAGCACGACGAGCGGCGGCCCCTCGCCCGAGACGTGGACGGCGACGGTCCCGCCCGCCTCGACGCCCCCGCCCACGGGCACGTGGAGCGTCTCGCGCGGCGCGCGCGGCGTCTCGAGCAGCTCGACGAGCACGCCCGCGGTGTCCTTCGGGTGGAGAAAGGCGATCCGCTTGCCGTCGGCTCCGGCCCGCGGCGGGCCGAGCAGGCGCACGCCGAGCGCCTCGACGCGGGCGAGGTGGCGGTCCAGGTCGGCCACCTCGAAGGCGAGGTGGTGCACGCCCGGCCCGCGGCCCGCGAGAAAGCGCCCGACGGGCGACCCGGCGTCGCCGGTCTCGAGCAGCTCGAGCTTGGGCGCGGCGTCCGTCCGGCCGCCGTCGCCGAAGAAGACGGTCGTGACGCCCTCGCGCTCGACGGTCTCAGTCCGGTACGGCGCGGTGCCGAGCAGCTCGGCGAAGAGCGTGCGGGCGGCGGGCGAGGCGGCGGCGATGCCGACATGGTCCAGCGTCATGGGAGGGGTTGAGAGGTTGAGAGGGGGTAGGGTACATAAGGACCATGCAGAGTTCGATGCCCGCACGAGACCGCCTGACCACTGATTCCAGATTCGGTACCCTTCCACCCCTCCACCCCGTACCCCTTCTATGCGCATCGCCGTCATCGGAGGCCTCGCCGCCGGCCCCGCCGCCGCCGCCGAGGC
>JAYWIE010000313.1:0-10928 GCA_043789155.1 Rubricoccaceae bacterium
CTCGGCGCGCGACGCCATCCGCCGGGCGACGGCCCTCCTCGCCTCCGGCGGCACCTCCGCAGAAGGCGCAGCCTGCGCGACGCCCGGCGCGTTCGAGACCGCGCTCGCCCGCGCCGTCCACCCCGACGGCGTCCCGGCCCCGCCCGTCGACCTGTTCCTGCGGACCGGCGGCGAGCAGCGCCTGAGCGACTTCCTGCTCTGGGAGAGCGCCTACGCCGAGCTGCTCTTCCTCGACACGCTCTGGCCCGACATGACGGCGGCCGTCCTCGCCGACGCGCTCGGCGCGTTCGGGCAGCGCGAGCGGCGCTTCGGAGCCCTCGCCGCCTGACGGGCCCGCGCAGCGCCGCACGCGCGCAGCGCCGCACGCGCGCTGCGGCCGACGCGCGCGCCGGCGGTGCCTAGATTGCCGGCAGACCACGTGGCCCCGCCCGCCCATGCCTCTCGGCGACGACGTCATCCGGTGCTCGTTCTGCAGCCGCACGGCCCACGAGGTCGCCTCGATGGTGGCCGGGCCGGACGTGTACATCTGCGACCGCTGCATCCACGACGCCTCGGGCATCATCCGCGGCGACCTCCAGCCGTACGTGCCCGCCCCGAGCGCGCGCCGCGCGCCGGCGAGCCGCCGCCGGCGCATGACGCCGCGCGAGATCAAGGGGGCCCTCGACGAGCACGTCATCGGGCAGGACGCCGCCAAGCGCGCGCTCGCGGTCGCGGTCTACAACCACTACAAGCGCATCGACGCCGAGTCCGTCCTCCACGCCTACGACGACGTCGAGATCGAGAAGTCCAACATCCTGCTGCTCGGGCCGTCCGGGACGGGCAAGACGCTGCTCGCGCGCACGCTCGCCAAGACCCTCGACGTGCCGCTCTCGATCGCCGACGCGACGGCCCTCACCGAGGCGGGCTACGTCGGCGAGGACGTCGAGTCCATCCTGTCGCACCTGCTCCAGGCGGCCGACTTCGACCTCGAGCGCGCCGAGCGCGGCATCATCTACGTCGACGAGATCGACAAGCTCGCCCGCCGCGGCGACAACGCGTCCATCACGCGCGACGTCTCGGGCGAGGGCGTCCAGCAGGCGCTGCTGAAGATGCTCGAGGGGACGATTGCCGGCGTCCCGCCGAAGGGCGGCCGCAAGCACCCCGAGCAGACGCTCGTCCAGTTCGACACGCGCAACGTGCTCTTCATCTGCGGCGGAGCCTTCGACGGGCTCGCCGCCCAGATCGCGCGCCGCCTCTCGCGCGGCCGGATCGGCTTCGGCCACGCCGGCCACTCGGCCGCCGACCCCTCGGACCCGACGCTCTTCCGCCACACCGAGCCCGACGACCTGCTGCGCTACGGCCTCATCCCCGAGCTCGTCGGCCGCCTGCCCGTCGTGACGTCGCTGGACGGGCTCGCGCCGGCCGAGCTGCGCCGCATCCTCACCGAGCCCAAGAACGCGCTCGTGCGGCAGTACCAGAAGCTGTTCGCGATGGACGGCGTGGACCTCGTCGTGGACGACGCGGCGCTCGACGCCATCGTCGCCCGGGCGGTCCAGCTCAAGACGGGCGCGCGCGGCCTGCGCTCGGTCCTCGAGTCGACCATGCAGGACCTCATGTTCGAGAGCCCGGACACGCGCGGCGGGACGGTCTGCCACGTCACCGCGGCCACCATCGAGCACGGCGCGGCCCCGCTCTTCCGCGACCGCCCCGCCGTCGCGTGACCGCTCAGCCGACCGCGACGTCCCCGACCGCGACGTCCCCGACCGCGACGTCGGCGCATTCGTAGAGACGCCCCGGCGGGGCGTCTTCGGTCCACCGCGCCGTGCCCGGCAAAGACGCCCCAGCGGGGCGTCTCTACGCCGACACCCCGGCGGCGGCGCGGCGTGGGACGTCCCCGGATGGGCGTTCGTGCCGTCTTCGCGGCCTGCGGTCCGCGCCCCGCAGGCGGCCCGGTATCTTCGCGCGCTCCTTCCCGCCCAGATGCTCCAAGCCGCCACCGCCGTCCCCGACCTCGTCCGCGCCGCCGTGCTCGGGCTCGTCGAGGGCGCGACCGAGTTCATCCCCGTCTCGTCGACGGGCCACCTCATCCTGGCCACGGACGCGCTCGGGCTCGACCCGGCGGAGCCGCGGATGGTCGTCTTCAACGTCGTGATCCAGCTCGCGGCCATCCTCGCCGTCGTGTGGGTGTACCGCGCGAAGATCCTCGACGTCGTCCGCCGGCTGCCGACGGACAGGACGGCGCGCCGCCTCGCCGGCTCGATCGTCCTCGCCTCCGTCCCGGCCGCCGTCCTCGGGCTCCTCTTCGACGACTGGATCGACGCGCACCTCTTCCGCATCGAGACCGTCGCGGCCGCGCTCGTCGTCGGCGGGGTCGCGATGCTGCTCGTCGAGCGGCTCGCCGAGCGCCGGCGCGTGCGCGTGCTCCGCGTGGACGACATCGAGGCCCCGGACGCGCTCCGCGTGGGCCTCGCGCAGTGCCTCGCGCTCTTCCCCGGCGTGAGCCGCAGCGCGTCGACGATCCTCGGCGGCGTCGCCTTCGGGCTGTCGCGCGTCGCCGCGACCGAGTTCTCGTTCTTCCTCGCCATCCCGATCATGATCGGCGCGTCGGGCCTCAAGCTGGCCAAGGAGGCCGGCGCGCTCTCGTCCGGCGACGCCTCGTTCTTCGCCGTCGGGTGCGTCGTCGCGTTCGTGTCGGCCCTCGTCGTGATCCGGTTCCTGATCCGCTTCGTCGCGCAGCACACGTTCAGCGTCTTCGCGTGGTACCGCATCGCGGCCGGCCTCGCCATCCTCGGCTGGGTCTACGCCGGCGCGGCGTAGCTCACGGCAGGCCGGGGGCGACGAGCAGGACCGTCTCGCGGTCCACGCGGACGGCCCCCGGCGGGCCGCCTTTGAGCGGGCGGACGTGCTTGCGCTCGGCGACGATGACCGGCGCGAGCGCCTGCGTCCGCGCGTCCGAGTAGTGCGCCGCGGCCCGCGCCGCGGCCTCGACGGCCTCCGGCGGGACCGTGACCGTCCGCGACGCGCGCCGGACCACGACGTGCGCGCCGGGCACGCCGCGCGCGTGCAGCCACAGGTCGTGCGGCCGCGCGAGCCGCGTCGTGAGCTCGGCGTTGCCGCGCGCGTTCTTGCCGACGAGCGCCTCGAAGCCGCCCGGAAGGGCGATGCGGCGGAACGGCTCGGCCGCGTCGCCCGCCGCCTCGCGCCCGACGAGGCGCGTGAGCGCCGGCTTCTCGGCGTCGAGCAGCGCGACGACCTCGGGGCGCGACGTGCAGGCGCGGAGGCGTGCGAGCAGGTCAGCGGACGCGTCGGCGTCGGCCTGAACCGATCCCCACCGGGCCTCCGCCTCAACGCGGGCTCGGCGCGTACGGCGGGCGCGGCCGTAGTAGACCTCGGCGTTCTGGACGGCCGTCCGCGACGGGTCCAGCGGGATCTCGACCGGATCGTCGGTCCCGGCGAGCATGTCGGGCAGCGTGACCGTGTCGTGGCCCGTGCCCTGCCCGGCCGCGAGCGCCATCAGCAGATGTCCGAAGGCCTCGTATTTGTCGGCCCGCGACGGCTGCCCGACCTCGTCCAGCATCGCGTCGGCCGAGCGCGCGCGGCGCGTGTGCGCGGCGAGCAGCGCGGCCTCGGCCGGGCGGAGGGCGGCGAGGAAGCCGCGGAGGGCGAGCGCGCGCTTCGCGTAGACCCGCGACGCGGCGTCGGCCGTCGCGAACGTCTCGGCGCAGAGGCCGTCCGGCAGGACGTCCGGCATGACCGGCAACAGCGCCTCGGGCACGCCGCCGCCGGCGTCGGACGGGGCCTCGCCGCGCCACAGCACGACGGGCGCGGGCGTATCGAGCCGGTCGCGGAGCGCGGTCGCAGCAGCGGTGAGCCGGTCGAGGTCGCCCGACGTCAGGTCCGACGCCGCCGGGTCGAGCCCGATACCGCGGACGGTCGCCTCGGCGAGACGGACCGGCAGGAGCGGCATGTCCGTCCGGAGCGCCTGCCCGACCGACTTCGACAGCGCGGGCCAGCGCTCGCGAATGTCATGGGCCGTGCGCGGATCTGCGGCTGAGCGCGGCTCGGGCACGGGCGCGTCCTCCCAGTCACCCGGGCGGAGGAAGGCCTCGCGGACGTAGCCCGCGGGCTTGCGGCGCGTCGGGCGGGCGAGCCAGAGGACGTTCGGGCGCGAGCCGAAGAGCAGGACGGCGATGGCGTCGCCCGAGTCGAGATCGAGGTACAGGAAGCGGTCGCGGTCGGCGACGCGGACGCCCGCGACGGTGTGGCCGTGGAGGCCGTCGAGGACGTCGGCCGTGTTGCGCTTCTGCCGGCCCGCGCCGTCCGTCCGGAAGAGGAGCGGAAGCGCGGGGTCGCAGAGCGCGCGGACGGTCGTCGCGGTGCCGTCCGGCAGGTCGAGCGCAAGGCTCAGTTCGCCGCGGCTCTGCGTCCACGCGCCTGTGGAGCGGCCGCCGGCGAGGGCGTCGTGCCAGTCGGCGGCGAGGGCGCGGAGGGTGAACCAGTCCATGCGCCTAAGATCGCCCGTCGCGCCGCGGCGTCAGCGGTTGACGGGCATGTTCTCGACCTCTCGCCCCCGCAGGATCCGGCCTGCATAGACGTCCGTGGACGTGAGCGGCCACCCGATTTCGCTGTCGTCGATGGTCAGGATGCAACCCGGCCCCACAGTCTGAAACGTCAGGTCGAGTGGCGTTATCCCTGCGTCGGTGATGACAACGCCCTCAATAGAAACTGCCATGTAGCCCACGTACAACGCCGTCACAGAGTACGTCCCGACCGGGACGCCAGTGATCCGGTAGTTGCCGTCGATGTCCGTCGCCGCACCGAGCGTCGTCCCTTCGACGCGGACGTTCGCGCCGATGACGGCCGTGACGCTGTCGGCTTCGAGCACGCGCCCGGCGAGGGTGCCCGTGCCCTGCGCCGAGGCCGTAGACGTGGCGAGCAGGAGCAGCAGAAGCGCGCGCATCGGGACGGAGGCAGGTGGCTGGCAAAGAAACGCGGCCGGGCGTGCCCGGTTCGTCCGGAACGCCGTGCCCTTCTGGCCGCGGCGTCAGGGCATCCCCGAACGCGCTGTTTTCCCGCAATCGCCCCGAACCGGAACGCGCGGCCGGCGGTATCCTCCCACGGACGCTCCCGCGCGCACGCTCGCGCCAGAGCACTTTTCACCCCCAGACCAGAGGCCACACCATAGCCAGACGACGTTCAAGCCGGCCCCAGCAGCCGGTCCGCCGCGAGCCCGAGGCTCGCATGAACGAGGACATCCTCGACTCGCCCGAGGTCCGCGTGATCTCGGACGTCGAGGGCCAGATGGGCGTCATGTCCTCGGCGCAGGCGCTCGACATGGCCCGCGAGCGCGGCCTCGACCTCGTCGAGATCTCGGAGACGGCCGTCCCGCCGGTCGTCAAGATCATGGACTACGGCAAGTTCCGCTACGAGTCCCAGAAGAAGGCCAAGGAGCAGCGCAAGAAGCAGTCCCAGCAGTCCGAGCTCAAGGAGGTCCGCTTCCGCCCCGAGACCGACGACCACGACTACGGCTTCAAGATGCGCCACGCGCGCGACTTCCTCGAGGCCGGCCACAAGGTCAAGGCGTGGGTCCAGTTCCGCGGCCGCGACATCATCTACAAGGACCGCGGCAAGGCCGTGCTGGACCGCTTCATCGAGGACCTCGCGGACCTGTCGAAGGTCGACCAGCAGGCGCTCATGGAGGGCCGGCGCATGTCGATCATGCTGACGCCCGAGAAGAAGAAGCCGGTCAAGGCCGTCCGCTCGGAGGAGCCCGCGGGCGACGCCGCGCCTGCGCCTGCCGCCGAGTAGGCCACGCCCGGGGCGCCTGCGTCGCTGAAAGCGGTGCGAAGACTGCGCGGGTCGCCCGCCCGCCCGCCCGCCCGCGCCTAGCTTCCCGGTTCGACTCGCCGCCCGGTGCACGTCCGCACCGGGCGGTTTTGTCGTCTCGCCCCGCCGGGGCGGGTCACCCTTCCCCCGCGTCAGATGCCCAAGATGAAGACCAACAGCGGAGCCAAAAAGCGCTTCTCGCTGACCGGGACGGGCCGCGTCAAGCGGAAGAAGGCCTTCGCGAGCCACATCCTGACCAAGAAGTCGCCGAAGCGCAAGCGCAACCTGCGCGAGTCGACGCTGGTCTCGAAGGTCGACGAGGCGCGCATCAAGCGCCTCATCGTCGCCTAGCGACGCCTTCGCCCCGCCGCCGGCCTGCCGGCACCGCGCGGGGCCCGTTCCCCGGCTCACCCGAGCCTCCGGGCTCGCCTGAGCCCGTTCCTATCCCCCGGGCCCTGGCCCGACACTCACCGGACAAAAGATGCCACGCGCAAAAAATCTCGTGGCCTCCCGTCGCCGTCGCCGCAAGCTGTTGAAGCAGGCGAAAGGCTACTGGGGTCGCCGGAGCAACGTCTTTACCGTTGCCAAGCACTCGGTCGAGAAGGGGCTGCAGTACGCCTACCGTGACCGCCGCAACCGCAAGCGGCAGTTCCGCCGTCTCTGGATCGCCCGCATCAACGCGGCCGCCCGCATCAACGGCACCACGTACTCGCGCCTCATCTCGACGCTCTCTAAGGCCGGCGTGCCGCTGAACCGCAAGGTTCTCGCGGACCTCGCCGTGCACGACAAGGCGGCCTTTACGGCTGTCGTCGAGTTCGCCACGACCTAGGGCTCGCCCTGCTTCGGTGCCGACTCGACCGCTCCCGCTCGGCCTCCGCGCCGGGCGGGAGATTTACGTTTGAGGGGATACGGGATGGGCCATACGGGATGAGCAGATGCTCACTCCGCAGTCTGCACATCCCGCATCCCGCATCCCGTATCCCATTGGACTCCGCCATCGCCGCCGTCCTCGCCGAGATCGAGGCCGCCCCGCTCGACTCGCCCGACGCCGCCGAGGCCTTCCGCGTCCGCTTTCTCGGCCGCAAGGCCGGAGCCGTCACGGCCCTCTTCGGGCGCATGGGTGAGGCCGACCCGGCCGAGCGCCGTGCCCTCGGGCAGCGCCTCAACGCGCTCAAAGCGGCCGCCGAAGCCCGCCTCGACGCCGCCGCGACGTCGGGTCCGGCAGCGGGCGCGACGACGCTCGACCTGACGCTCCCGGGCCGCCTCACGGCCCCGCCCGAGCCCGGCACGGTCCACCCGCTCACGGCCGCCCTCGCCGACATCGAGGCAAGCTTCCGACGCCTGGGCTTCGCCGTCGCGCGGGGCCCCGAGATCGAGGACGACTGGCACAACTTCTCGGCGCTCAACTTCCCCGCGGAGCACCCGGCGCGGGACATGCAGGACACGTTCTTCCTCGAGCCGCCCCCGCCCGACGGGGCCGGCGTGCTGCTGCGGACGCACACGTCGCCCGTGCAGGTCCGCGTGCTCGAAGCCGCCGTAAGAGCGAGCACCGGCCCGCCGGGCACGCTCGACGCGCCCGTCCGCGTCATCGCGCCGGGGCGCGTCTTCCGCAACGAGGCCATCTCGTACAAGTCCTTCTGCCTCTTCCACCAGGTCGAGGGCCTCGTCGTGGACGAGACGTCCACGTTCGCCGAGCTGAAGGCGCTCCTGACGGCCTTCGCGGCGGACTTCTTCGGCACCGGCGACGGTGCCGGCGAGGCGCGCCGGATGCAGTTCCGCCCGTCCTTCTTCCCCTTCACCGAGCCCTCGGCCGAGGTCGACGTCTGGTGGGACGGCGGCGCAGCCGACGGCGAGGGCCGCTGGATGGAGATCCTCGGCTGCGGCATGGTGGACCCCGCCGTGCTCGACGCCGTCGGCATCGACGCCGAGCGCTACACCGGCTACGCCTTCGGCATGGGTGCCGAGCGCCTCGCGATGCTCCGCCACGGCATCGACGACATCCGCCTCCTGTACGAGAACGACCTCCGCTTCCTGACGCAGTTCTGAGGGAGGAGGAAAGGGGAAGGAGGAAAAGGCCGCTCGGACGTGCGCCCTCCTCCCTCCTCCCTCCTCCCTTTCCAAGCCTCTCCCCCATGCTCGTCTCCTTCGCCTGGCTCTCCGACCTCGTCGCGCACGGCCGCTCGCCGGCCGACGTCGCGCACCTGCTCACCATGGCCGGCCTCGAGGTCGAGGGCGTCGAGCGGACCGGGCCCGCGTTCGACGGCGTCGTCGTCGGGCGCGTGCTGGACGTGCAGCCGCACCCGGGCGCGGACCGCCTGCGGGTCTGCCAGGTCGACGCCGGGGCGGCCGAGCCCGTCCAGATCGTCTGCGGCGCGCCCAACGTGGCCGCGGGCCAGACCGTGCCCGTCGCGACCGTCGGGACGGTCCTGCTCCTGCCCAGCCGCGAGACGCCGGGCGAGAGCGTCGAGGTGACGATCAAGACGAGCAAGATCCGCGGCGAGACGTCGCAGGGCATGATCTGCGCCGAGGACGAGCTCGGGCTGGGCACCGGCCACGACGGCATCCTGGTGCTGGACGGCGACGGCCCCGCCGCGGCCCCCGGCACGCCCTTCGCGGACTACCTCGACGGCCGCGGCCTGCGCGGGGGCGACGCCGTGCTCGACGTCAACGTGACGCCCAACCGGCCCGACGCGACGAGCCACGCCGGCGTCGCCCGCGACCTCGCCGCCCTCACGGGCGCGCCGCTGCGCCTGCCGGACGTCGCGATGCCCGACGCCTCGGTCCCTCTCGGCGTCCCGGTGAGGGTCGAGGACGCCGACGGCTGCCCGCGCTACGCCGCGCTCGTCGTCGAGGGCGTGACGGTCGGACCGAGCCCGGACTGGCTCCGCGAGCGCCTCGCCGCCATCGGCGTGCGCTCGGTCAACAACGTCGTCGACGTCACCAACTACGTCCTCCACGAGAGCGGGCAGCCGCTCCACGCCTTCGACCTCGACCGGCTCGCCGGCAAACCCGGGGCAGGCCCCGAGATCGTCGTCCGCAGGAGCCACGCCGGTGAGACGATCGAGACGCTGGACGGCGCACGGCGGGACGTCCCCGAGGGCACGCTGCTGGTCTGCGACGCCGACGGGCCGGTCGCCATCGCCGGCGTCATGGGCGGGGCGCGGACCGAGGTCACCGGCACCACGACACGCGTCCTGATCGAGTCCGCCGCGTTCGACGCGCCGTCCGTGCGCCGCGCGTCCAAGCGGCTCGGGCTGAGCACGGACGCGAGCTACCGCTTCGAGCGCGGCGTCGACGAGACGGCGCAGGTGCGCGCCGCCGCCCGCGCCGCCGGGCTGCTCACCGAGGTCGCCGGCGGCCGGCTCGCGCCGGGCGTCGCCGACGTCGTGTCGCGGCCGCACGCCCCGCGCACGGTCACGCTGCGGATGTCGCGCGTCGCGCGCCTGCTCGGCCTCGCTATAGACGAGGCCGAGGCGTGCCGCCTGCTCGCGGCCATCGGCTTCGAGACGGCGGGCACATCGGGCGAGGACGCCGAGGCGCTCACGGTCGCCGTGCCGCCGTGGCGGCCCGACGTCGCCCGCGAGGTCGACGTCGTCGAGGAGGTCGCGCGGCTCGTCGGGCTGGAGCGCCTGCCGGCCGTCGCGACGGTCCCGGTCGCGCTCGCGGCCGTGCCCGAAGACCCGACGCACGGGCTGCTCGACCGGATGCGCCGCCGCGCCGCCGCGCTCGGCTTCCACGACGTCGCCACCAACTCGCTCGTCTCGGCGGCGACCGCCGCGGCCTACGCCGACCCGGCGTGGACTGGCCACGCCCGCCCGACCGTCGAGACGCTCAACCCGGTCTCGCAGGACATGGCCGTGCTGCGCCCGAGCCTGCTGCCCGGCCTCGCGCAGGCCGCGGCCTACAACGCCGCCCGCGGGGCCGACGCGCTCCGCCTCGTCGACGTCGGCCACGTCTACGGCCGCGCCCTCGCCGGCGAGGCGACGCTCGTCGCGGGCTATCGCGAGACGGCGATGATCGCGCTCGCGATGGCTGGCCTCGCCGAGCGGCAGGCATGGGACCGCCCGGCCCGGACCGCCGACTTCTTCGACCTCAAGGGCGTCGTGCTGGACCTGCTCGCCGACGCCGGCGTCACGGACATCGGCGAATCGGCCGAGCCCGAGCCGTCGCCCGCGACCGCCTACCGCCTGGTTCTGACGGCGCAGGGCCGGCGCGTCGGCGTCGTCGGGCGTCTCTCGGACGCGCTCGCGGGCGACGTCCGCGGCGGCCTGTTCGTGGCCGAGATCGACGGCGAGGCCGTCGCAGCCGTGAGCACGCGCGGCGCGACCGTCCGCGGCGCGACCGTCCGCTACGCGCCGATCTCGCGGCACCCGGCCGTCGAGCGCGACGTGGCCGTGGTCGTGCCCGAGGGCACGGCCGCCGGCCCGCTGCTCCGGACGATCCGCGACGCCGCCGGGCCGCTGCTCCAGGCGGTCCGCCTCTTCGACGTCTACCGCGGCGACCGCATCCCGGCCGGCACGCAGAGCCTCGCGTTCGCGCTCACGCTCGGCGCGGACCGGACGCTGCGCGACGCCGAGGTCGACGGCCGCATGCGCCGCGTCGTCGCGGCCCTCGAGCGCGACCACGGCGCGACGCTGCGGCAGTAGCGGCTGGCGCGAAGGCCTTGCTGTTGCGAGGACGGTTTGAGGGTTGACGGTTTGAGGCTGGATCACATTCCAAGCCGAAACCACCCTCAAACCCCAAACTCCAGACCGCCTTTCTGCACGACCGCCCCGGTGCCTATCTTTCCGCGTCCCCCACGCCCGACGCCCTGATGGAGCCAGACAGCCTGTCCCGACCCGGCGAGGCGAGCCGCACGCCGCCGCCCGAGTGGCGCACGCTGGCGCGGCTGCGCGAGCGCGTCGAGGCGGCCGTGCGCGAGATCGAGCGCCTCCGCGCCGACAACGCCGCGCTCGCCGCGCGCGTGGACCAGCTGCGGGACGCCGTCGGCGACGATGGCCTCGCGCCCGTGCTCCCCGGCGACCCCGACACGCTCCGCGCGCGCGTCCAGGGCTTCATCGACGCCATCGACGAGGTCCTCGCCGCCGAGCCGGCGGCCGCCGAGCCGGCGGCCGCCGAGCCGG